>NZ_AKJJ01000141.1:0-49578 GCF_000282395.1 Pseudomonas sp. GM55
CTGGCGGTGGGCCGCCGATGTCGTCGAAGAACGGTGGATGCTGGATGTAGGTCGAGTCGTCCTGCCAGACATAAGTCGCCGCTTGCGGGACTTCAATCGCCTGCCATTGCGCGTCACCGGCGAACACTTCGGCGTATTCCTTGTGGAACATCGCGGTGTTGACCTGATTCACCGCGTCGGCGATTTCCTTGCTGCTTGGCCAGATGTCCCGCAGGTAAACCGGTTTGCCGTCCTTGTCATTGCCCAACGGCTCGCGGCTGAGGTCGGTGCGTACCGTGCCCGCCAGCGCATAGGCCACCACCAGCGGCGGCGAGGCCAGCCAGTTGGTTTTCACCAATGGATGCACCCGGCCTTCGAAGTTGCGATTGCCTGAGAGCACGGAAGCCACGGTCAGGTCGGCTTGCTGGATGGCTTTTTCGATGGGCTCCGACAGCGGCCCGGAGTTGCCGATGCAGGTGGTGCAGCCATAGCCGACCAAGGCGAAGCCCAATTCATCGAGGTATTGGGTCAGGCCGGCCGCCTTGTAGTAGTCGGTGACCACCTTCGAGCCCGGTGCCAGCGAGCTCTTCACCCAAGGCTTGCGTTTCAGGCCTTTTTCCACGGCTTTCTTCGCCACCAGCCCGGCCGCCATCATCACGCTCGGGTTGGAGGTGTTGGTGCAGGAGGTGATGGCGGCAATCACCACCGCGCCGTTTTTCAGGCGATAGGTCTGGCCTTCGTGGTGGTAATCCGCTTCACCGGCCAGATCCGCGTTGCCGACGGCGACGCCGCCACCGCCTTCACTTTCCAGACGACCTACTTCCTTGCTGGTGGGTTTGAATTGCTGGTCGATGAAGTCACTGAAGGCTTGGGCGACATTCGGCAGCGACACCCGGTCCTGCGGGCGTTTCGGCCCCGCGAGGCTGGCTTCGACGCTGCCCATGTCCAGCGCCAGGCTGTCGGTGAACAGCGGTTCCTGGCCGGGCAGGCGCCACAGGCCCTGAGCCTTGCTGTAGGCCTCGACCAGTTGCACCGTTTCGAGGGGGCGACCGGACAGGCGCAGGTACTCCAGCGTTACCTCGTCCACCGGGAAGAAACCGCAGGTGGCGCCGTATTCCGGGGCCATGTTGGCGATGGTCGCGCGGTCGGCCAGCGGCAGGTCGGTGAGGCCGTCGCCGTAGAACTCGACGAATTTGCCCACCACGCCTTTCTTGCGCAGCATCTGGGTGACGGTCAGCACCAGGTCGGTGGCGGTGATGCCTTCCTTGAGCTTGCCGGTGAGTTTGAAACCGATCACCTCCGGAATCAGCATCGACACCGGTTGCCCGAGCATCGCCGCTTCCGCCTCGATACCACCGACGCCCCAGCCGAGCACGCCGAGGCCGTTGATCATGGTGGTGTGGGAATCGGTGCCCACCAACGTGTCGGGGAAGGCATAGGTGTGGCCGCCCTCGTCCTTGGTCCAGACCGTGCGGCCGAGGTATTCAAGGTTCACCTGGTGGCAGATCCCGGTGCCCGGCGGCACTACGCTGAAGTTGTCGAAGGCACTCTGGCCCCAGCGCAGAAAGGCGTAACGTTCGCCATTGCGCTGCATTTCGATGTCGACGTTCTGTTCGAAGGCGCTGCTGCTGGCGAACTTGTCGACCATCACCGAGTGGTCGATCACCAGGTCTACCGGCGACAGCGGGTTGATCCGCTGCGGATTGCCGCCGGCCTTGGCCATCGCCGCGCGCATGGCGGCCAGGTCGACCACCGCCGGTACGCCAGTGAAGTCTTGCATCAGCACCCGCGCCGGGCGGAACTGGATTTCGCGGTCGGAGCGACGCTCCTTGAGCCACGCGGCCAGTGCCTTGAGGTCGGCGCCGGTGACGGTTTTTTCGTCCTCCCAGCGCAGCAGGTTTTCCAGCAGTACCTTCAACGACATCGGCAACTTGTCCAGCTCGCCCAGGCTCCTGGCGGCAGCGGGCAGGCTGAAGTAGTGGTAGGTCTTGTTGCCAACTTGCAGGGTTTTCAAAGTCTTCAGGCTATCGAGGGACGGCATTGCAATCACTCCTTGAAGTCCGCACGGCTACGGACTGAGGGGACGGGCAGAGCATTAAACCTAGCCCTGTTTTCAGTAGCTGGCTAATAACCTGACTCTATCGACAAGCTCCAGCTCCCGATCTCGGCTATCATGCGCCGGTTTTCGTGACAGGCTTTGCTTTAGCGCAAGCGGTCTCTCTTTGTAGGAGCGAGCCTGCTCGCGATGGACGTTAACGATAACGCGTGTTTCCTGAATAAACGCGCCGCCCTTGAGTCCATCGTCGGAACGCCGCCCGGAGCAAGCTCGCTCCTACAGGGTCCAGGAGTATTAATGAACACCCTATTCATGCATTGCCGGCCGGGCTTCGAAGGTGAAGTCTGTTCCGAGATTTCCGACCTTGCCGCACGGCTGAACGTGGCCGGTTATGCCAAGGCCAAGGCCGCCACGGCTTGCGCCGAATTCGTCTGCACCGAAGAAGACGGCGCCGAGCGCCTGATGCGCGGGCAGCGTTTCGCCGAGCTGATTTTCCCGCGTCAGTGGGCCCGGGGGATTTTCATCGATCTGCCGGAAACCGACCGCATCAGCGTGATCCTCGATCATATGGCGGACTTTCCGCTGTGCGGCAGCCTGTGGCTGGAAATGGTCGACACCAACGACGGCAAGGAACTGTCGAACTTCTGCAAGAAATTCGAAGTGCACCTGCGCAAGGCGCTGATGGCCGCCGGCAAACTGGTGGAGGACGCGCACAAGCCGCGTCTGCTGCTGACCTTCAAAAGCGGCCGTGAAGTGTTCATGGGCCTGGCCGAGTCGAACAACTCGGCCATGTGGCCGATGGGCATTCCCCGCTTGAAGTTTCCACGGGAGGCGCCGAGCCGCTCGACCCTGAAGCTGGAAGAGGCCTGGCACCACTTCATCCCGCGCGACCAGTGGGACGAGCGCCTGCACAGCGACATGACCGGCGTCGACTTGGGAGCCGCTCCCGGTGGCTGGACCTGGCAACTGGTCAACCGCGGCATGCTGGTGACCGCCATCGACAACGGCCCGATGGCCGAAAGCCTGATGGACACCGGTCTGGTGCAGCATCTGATGGCTGACGGTTTCACCTTCAAGCCCAAGCAGCCGGTGGACTGGATGGTTTGCGACATCGTCGAGAAGCCGGCGCGCAACGCCGCAATGCTGGAAGAGTGGATCGGTGACGGCCATTGCCGCGAGGCAGTGGTCAACCTCAAGCTGCCGATGAAACAGCGTTATGCCGAAGTGAAACGGTTGCTGGAGCGTATCGCCGATGGCTTCAAGGCACGGGGCATCAAGGTCGAAATTGGCTGCAAGCAGCTGTACCACGACCGCGAGGAAGTGACGTGCCATTTGCGTCGGCTGGACGTGAAGAAACCCAAGTCCCGTTAATCTGTAGGAGCTGGCTTGCCAGCGAAGGGTCCCTTTCGTCATGCACCCAACTTGCGGACGCTTTCGCTGGCAAGCCAGCTCCTACAAAGGGCAGTGCGAGTCAAAGATGACGCAGGCCCCGGCAATGCGCGACAATGCCGGCCAGTTTCAGGAGTGAATCATGAGTGAAATGCTTGATACGCCGGTAGACGGCACCCTCGACGCCACCGGCCTCAACTGCCCCGAGCCGGTGATGATGCTGCACCAGCACATTCGTGACCTGGTGCCCGGCGGCCTGCTCAAGGTGATCGCCACCGACCCGTCGACCCGTCGCGACATTCCCAAGTTCTGTGTGTTTCTCGACCACGAACTGGTGGCGCAGCACGAGGAGGAGGGCACCTACCTCTACTGGATTCGCAAAAAGTCCGGCTGATCAGCCCCCCCTCCTGTAGGAGCTGGCTTGCCAGCGAAGGCGGTCTATCAGTCACTATCAAACTTGAATGACCCACCGCTTTCGCGAGCAAGCTCCTACAGGATTGCGGCGATCAACCCTGGTTGTTACGAATCCGTTTGCGCGCACTGAGCGTCAGGCGGATCGACAGCATCAGCGCCGCACAGCTCAAGCCGGCAATCAGCCCTTCCCACAGCCCGCTCGGGCCGCTGGCCGGACCGAACCGGTCGGTCAGCCCCAGCACGTAACCGACCGGCAGGCCGATGCCCCAATAGGCGAACAAGGTCAGGATCATCGTCACCCGGGTGTCCTGGTAGCCACGCAACGCGCCCGCGCAAATCACCTGGATGGCATCGGAAAACTGATACAGCGCGGCATAGACAATCAACATCGACGCAATCTGGATCACGTTCCTGTCAGGCGTGTAGATCGAGGCGATGGGTTCGCGCAGAAGCAGGATCAGGCTCGCCGAGAACGCCGCGAACACCAGTGCTGCGCCGAGCCCGACCTTCGCCGCGAAGCGCGCCTGCCAGGGATTGCCGGCCCCCAGTGCCTGACCCACCCGCACCGTTACCGCCATGCCCAGCGAGTAAGGAATCATGAACAGCAACGAGCTGATATTGAGAGCGATTTGATGCCCGGCCACCACGGTAGAGCCGAGACTGCCGATCAACAGGGCGATGACCGCGAAGATGCTGGACTCGGCGAAGACCGCGATACCGATCGGCAGGCCAATCCCGACCAGGCGCTTGATCACGGCCCATTGCGGACGGTCGAAGCGTACCAGCACACGGGTACGGGCATAGAAGGGGGCCCAGAACGTCCAGCCGGCCATGCTCAACGCCATGAACCACATCACAATGCCGCTGGCCCAGCCGCAACCGACGCCGCCCAGGGCGGGTGCACCGAAGTGGCCATAGATCAACGCATAGTTCAGCGGAATGTTTAACAGCAGGCCGCACAAGCCAATGACCATGCTCGGACGGGTCCGCCCCATACCATCGCTGTAGCAGCGCAGTACGTAATAAAAAGCCATGCCCGGCAAGCCGAAGGCGATACCGTGCAGGTAACCCATGCTCGGCTCGATCAATTGCGGATCGACTTTCATCCAGTGCAGGATCGGCTCGGCGCTGAGCAGCAGACCACTGCCGATCAACCCGACACAGAGTGCGAGCCACAGCGCCTGGCGCACCAGTGGCCCGATCTCGTCAAACTGCCTGGCGCCAAAGCGTTGTGCGACCTTGGGTGTGGTCGCCAGCAGGACGCCGGACATCAACAGGTAGACCGGAATCCAGATCGAGTTGCCCAGGGCCACGGAGGCCAGGTCCCGTGGGCTGACGCGGCCGGCCATCACTGCATCGACGAAGCCCATGGCCGTGGTGGCCAGTTGCGCGATCATGATGGGCAGGGCCAGGCCGAGCAGGCCCTTGAGTTCCAGGCGAACCGGGGTCGTGCGTGGGGCGGCGGTAGTGTCAGTCACGGAATTCACAAGCGAAGCGTCCAGAGGTTTTGATGCGCAGGGCCGCGCATTCTACGCGTTGACGCATCGGTCAGGAAAAGACTGTGTTGGGTATTTGTAATCGCACCGCTCTCCCTGTGTAGGAGCGAGCATGCTCGCGATGGGCGTTAACGATAACGAGGGCTGCCTGAATGAACGCGGTGCCCTCACATCCATCGCGAGCGTGCTCGCTCCTACACAGAGATGAATTCTGCGCCTACACTGCCAACCCGCCAAAGGAGCCTGCCATGCTGATTGTTGCCGACGAAAATATCCCCCTGCTCGATGCTTTCTTTGAAGGCTTCGGTGAAATCCGCCGGATGCCGGGTCGCGCCATCGACCGTGCCACGGTCGAGCAAGCCGATGTGCTGCTGGTGCGTTCGGTGACCAACGTCAACCGCGCGCTGCTCGAAGGCAGCAAGGTGCGCTTTGTCGGTACGTGCACCATCGGCACCGATCATCTGGACCTGGATTATTTTCAGCAGGCCGGTATCACCTGGTCCAGCGCACCGGGCTGCAATGCCCGCGGCGTGGTCGACTATGTGCTCGGCAGCTTGCTGACCCTGGCCGAAATCGAAGGCGCCGACCTGACCCGACGTACCTACGGTGTGGTCGGTGCCGGCGAAGTGGGCGGACGGCTGGTCAAGGTCCTGCAAGGCCTGGGCTGGAAGGTGCTGGTGTGCGATCCACCACGGCAAGCGGCTGAAGGGGGTGACTACGTCAGCCTCGAGCAAATCATCGAGGCCTGCGACGTCATCAGTCTGCACACACCGTTGACTAAGCAGGGCCAGCAGTCGACCTGGCATTTGTTTGACGAAAAACGTCTGAACCAGCTCAAGCCCGGTACCTGGCTGATCAATGCCAGTCGCGGACCGGTGGTCAATAACGCGGCACTGCGCGATGTGCTGCTGGAGCGCGAAGACCTGCAAGCGGTGCTCGATGTCTGGGAAGGCGAGCCTGAAGTCGACGTGGCGCTGGCCGAGCTGTGCGTGCTGGCAACGCCGCACATTGCCGGTTACAGCCTCGATGGCAAGCAGCGAGGGACCGCGCAGATCTATCAGGCGTATTGCGATTTCCTCGGGCAACCGGCCCGCGTCAGCCTGAGCGATTTGCTGCCGGCACCCTGGCTGTCGCACGTGACCCTGAATGCGCAAAGCGACCCGGCCTGGGCGTTGGCGATGCTGTGCCGTGGCGTGTATGACCCGCGTCGTGACGATGCGGATTTCCGTCGCAGCCTGGTCGGCAGTGTCAGCGAGCAGCGTGCGGCGTTTGATGTGCTGCGCAAAAATTATCCTTCGCGCCGTGAGATCGACGGGTTGCAGGTGCGGATCGAGGGTGACTCGGCGGAGTTGCAGAGGATTGTGGCGGCGTTGGGGGCGACGGCAGTCTGATATGGCCCCTTCGCGAGCAGGCTCGCTCCCACACGGGATCTTCATGCGCCACAAATCCCCTGTAGGAGCGAGCATGCTCGCGATGGTCGTCAACGATGACGTGGGCAGCCTGACACCCCGTGGCGCTCTCAGGTTCATCGCGAGCAAGCTCGCTCCTACAGAGAGGGGGGAATTGCTTTTTTACCGGCAATAAAAAACCCGGCCAACAATGGGCCGGGTCAAGAAGACGGTGGCTATATCACTTTTGTTCGGCAGGCTTGACCAATCGCTTTTCCAGTTCGCTGCACGCTTTCTGGATCATCTTTTCAGTGATCGGTACTTCGCGACCTTGCTCGTCAATAATCGAGCAACCCAGAGACTGGTCTGGTTGTGTGCGGATCACTTGAATCTTGTCATCGCTGCGGTGTTGCAAGGACATGGCCTGTCTCCTCATCAGGTTGTTTGCTTACTGTAGAGCCGCCAGGTGACCGGGCTATGACAACTCCCTGCGATCTTTCCGGGGGGGCACAACCAGTCCACCAGAAATGCCACGACGTGGCTAGCCGAACTTTAGACCAATAGCGTCTAGCCTCTAGTGTTGGAGGACATAATTAACCTGACTCATTGTGATTTGCAGCGAGCCACCCCATTGAGCGGTGTAGGCTGACCCTAATGACTGCTTTGTTCTGGATGAATGCGATGCTCTCTGCCCGTCACCGCCGTGCCTTTCGCCTGGCCAGTCGTTTCATCGCGCCCTATCGCTGGCAGGCCTTCGGCGCCTTGCTGGCGTTGATCGTCACCGCTGGCATCACCTTGTCCATGGGACAGGGCATTCGCCTGCTGGTGGACAAGGGGTTCATGACCCAGTCACCGCATCTGCTCAATCAATCCATCACTCTGTTCATGTTGCTGGTCCTGGGGCTGGCGATCGGTACGTTTGTACGGTTTTACCTGGTGTCGTGGATCGGCGAGCGCTGCGTCGCCGACATCCGGCGTCAGGTGTTCAATCATCTGATTTATCTGCACCCCGGGTTTTACGAAGACAATCGCAGTTCCGAAATCCAGTCCCGCCTGACCGCCGACACCACGCTGCTGCAGTCGGTCATCGGTTCTTCGCTGTCGTTGTTCTTGCGCAATCTGTTGATGGTGATCGGCGGGATCGTCCTGTTGTTCATCACCAACCCCAAGCTCACCAGCATCGTGGTGGTGGCCTTGCCCCTGGTGATCGCACCGATCCTGATCTTCGGACGTCGGGTGCGTAACCTTTCACGCCTGAGTCAGGACCGGATTGCCGATATCGGCAGTTATGTGTCGGAAACCCTTGGCCAGATCAAGACCGTGCAGGCCTATAACCATCAGGCCCAGGATGAGGGACGGTTTGCCGTGACGGTGGAGGAGGCGTTCAACACTGCGCGCAAGCGTATCTTCCAGCGGGCGTGGCTGATTACCCTGGTGATCGTTCTGGTATTGGGCGCGGTCGGGGTGATGCTCTGGGTTGGCGGCATGGACGTCATCGCCGGGCGAATATCCGCCGGCGAGCTGGCGGCGTTCGTGTTCTACAGCCTGATCGTCGGCAGTGCGTTCGGCACCTTGAGCGAGGTGATCGGCGAATTGCAGCGGGCGGCCGGTGCGGCCGAACGGATTGCCGAGCTGTTGCGCTCGGAAAACATCATTCTGCCGCCGGTCTCAGGCGCGGTGACACTGCCGGAACGGGTCGACGGCCACCTGCAATTGCAAAATGTGCGTTTTTCCTACCCGTCGCGGCCGGAAAGTTATGCTGTCGACGGCTTGAACCTGACCGTGAATGCCGGTGAGACGTTGGCGCTGGTCGGGCCATCAGGGGCCGGCAAGTCGACGGTGTATGACTTGCTGCTGCGCTTTTACGACCCGGCCGAGGGACGCATCCTGCTTGATGGCGTGCCGTTGACTCAACTCGATCCACTGGATCTGCGCCGCTGCTTCGCCCTGGTGTCACAAACCCCGGCGCTGTTTTTCGGCAGCATTGAAGAAAACCTTCGCTATGGCAATCCGAAGGCGACTTCGGCCGAGGTACAGGAAGCGGCAAAAATCGCTTACGCCCATGACTTTATCGAAGCCATGCCCAACGGTTACCGGACGCATCTGGGGGATGGGGGGCTCGGCTTGTCCGGCGGCCAGCGCCAACGCCTGGCCATCGCCCGCGCATTGCTGGTGGATGCCCCGATCCTGCTCCTCGACGAAGCCACCAGCGCCCTCGACGCCCAGAGCGAACATCTGATCCAGCAGGCATTGCCGAGCCTGATGAAAAACCGTACCACCCTGGTGATTGCCCATCGTCTGGCCACGGTGAAAAACGCCGATCGAATCGCGGTGATGGATCAGGGGAAGCTGGTGGCGGTGGGGACGCATCAGGAACTGATTGCCAGCAATGCATTGTATGCGCGGTTGGCGGCGTTGCAGTTCAGCGACGACAAGGTCGTCGCTGAACCGTAGGAGCTGGCTTGCCAGCGAAGGGGAGTGTCAGGCAACTCTATGCTGAATGAGTCGCCGCCTTCGCCGGCAAGCCGGCTCCTACAGAATCATTGATCATCGAAAAACCGCTCATGCCAATCCACGATCGGTTGTGGCGAATTGAGCTTCTGGCCGTAGATCACCGAATACGACAATACGTTTTGCACGTACTGGCGGGTTTCGTCGAACGGGATGCTTTCCACCCACACGTCGAAACTCAGGTGGTCGGCACCGCGCAGCCATTGGCGTACGCGGCCGGGGCCGGCGTTGTAGGCGGCGGAGGCGAGGACGCGGTTGCCGTTGAACTGGCTGTGCACCTGGCTCAGGTAAGCGGCGCCGAGCTGGATGTTCTTGTCCGGATCGAACAATTGCTGTGGCGAGCTATACGGAATGCTGAACTTGCGTGCGGTTTCCTTGGCGGTGGCGGGCATCAGTTGCATCAGGCCCGAGGCGCCGACACCGGAGCGGGCGTCGTCCATGAATGCGCTTTCCTGGCGGGTGATGGCGAACGCCCAGCTCGGATGCAGGCCACGGTTCTTCGCTTCACGCACCAGGGTGTTGCGGTGAGCCATCGGAAAGCGGATATCCAGGTCATCCCAATACTGCGCCTGACTGATGGTGCGGATCGCCGGGAAGTACCATTTCAGGTCGTAGGCCAGTTTGGCTTGGGCGACCATTTCGTCGCGGCTGAAATGACGGCTGACGTAATACCACTCGCGGCGACCATCGACGACCTGCCCGCGGGCGTGCAGCTCCAGGGCGCGACGCACACCGGGCGTGTTTCTCACCTTGTTGATGGTGGCCTGGCTGAGCACCAGCGGTTTGTTCAGCAGCGAGTAGGGTGACTGTGAGCGATCGGCGGCGAGGAAACCGTAGAAGTCGCGTTCGCGGGCCAGGCTTTTATAGAGCGTCTGTGCTTCCGGATTCTGCGGTTGCGCCAGTTCCAGGCTACGGGCCTGCCAGTAGCGCCAGCGGTTGGTGGTGGCCAGGTCCTGGGGCAGGCGGCGGGTCAACTGATAGGCATCGTCCCAGCGCGCCAGGCGCAGGAGCAGGCGCAGGCGCCATTCGGAAACCGTGTTGTCGCGCAGTTCGGGGTCGTATTTGGTCATGACATCCAGTGCACGGCTGTCGAAGCGTCGTGCGAGGGTCAGGCCGATTTCCCGGGCGATCGCCACTTTTTCATCCCGGGAGAAGTGCATGCTGCTGGCGTAACCATCGAGCAGGTCCATGGCCTTGTCCGGGTCCTGGCGGGCCAGACGGCGCAGGCCGAGGCTGACCACGTCGGACATGGCTTCATCGGCCGGGGTGAAGCGTGACGGCTGGTTGAGCAGTTCCGGTTTCTGCGCGACGTCTACCAGCAAGCGGCCGCGAGGGGCGAGGGTGGTCATGCTGTTGACCAGGCTGTTGGCCAGCGGGTAGTTGCGCGCCTGGGCGGCGAGTTTGGCGCGCTCCCAGCGTTTTTGCTCGGTCAATTGGCCATCCGCGGCCCACATGCCGAACACGGTATCGCAGGCTTCGGGTTGGGATTTGCCGGTCAACCAGAGCTTTTCAGTGTTGGCATAACCTTCGGATTTGAGGTTATGGCTGATCTGGTACTGCGCATTCAGGCAGTCCAGTTCGGTGAAGTTCATCTTGGGGTCGTAATACCTGACGAAGGTCGCCCAGTCGTCCCGCTCCGCCAGCCAGCGCAACCAGCGCAGTTTCATCCAGTTGGCCTGGGGCAGGTCACCGTGTTCGGCGAGGAATTTCTCGATTTCGGCGTTGCTCGCGGTTTTCAGGCGCGCTGTCAGCTCGTCGTAAGCCAGGTACGGTTCCAGTGGATAATCGGCGAGGGCCCGACTGTAACGGAAGTACGGGCCGCTATCGCCCTTGGCCAGGGCGCGTTTGGCTTCATCGTAATACTGGCGTTGGGTGGAAAGGTCCACCGCCTGGGCGGATTGAACGGCAGCGGCAGAGAGAAGAAAGCAGGATAAAAGTCTGAAGAGGCGACTGCGCATGAGACGTCCGGGCAGAGAAATCATGACAAGTGCGGGCCGGGCCCGCACTGAATTGTCTGTAGCTTAGCCTTTTGCCAGCAGCCGGCGAAAGCTTTGCGGGTGATCCCGCATCAGTTCGCAACATTTGTCGTTCAGAGTACGACGAGAGTGAAATTGCCGGCCTTCTGAAGCCTCAAGTCAGGTAGAATGCGCGCCCGGTTTTTGGAGAAGCTCATGACCCTGCTCAAATTCAGCGATGTGTCCCTTGCTTTCGGCGCTATGCCGTTGTTGGACAAGGTGTCCTGGCAGATCGCCCGTGGTGAGCGGGTGTGCATCATCGGCCGCAACGGCACTGGCAAGTCCAGCATGATGAAGCTCGTCAAGGGCGACCAGAAGCCCGATGACGGCTCCGTTTGGCGCGCACCCGGGCTCAAGATCGGCGAATTGCCGCAAGAATTGCCGGTGGCCGACGAGCGGACAGTGTTCGACGTGGTGGCCGAAGGCCTTGATGGTGTCGGTGCGTTGCTCGCCGAGTATCACCACCTGAGCCAGAACATCGTCACCGATGCTGACCTGGACAAACTGATGCACGTCCAGCACGACCTCGAAGCCCGCGATGGCTGGCGCTTGCAGACCCTCGTCGACAGCACCTTGAGCCGTCTGCAACTGCCGGCCGACAAGACTCTCGCCGAGTTGTCCGGCGGCTGGCGTCGTCGCGTCCTGCTGGCCCAGGCCCTGGTGTCCGAGCCGGACCTGCTGCTGCTCGACGAACCGACCAACCACCTGGACATCGGTGCCATCGCCTGGCTTGAAGAAGCGCTGAAGGACTTCCAGGGCGCCGTGCTGTTCATCACGCACGACCGTTCTTTTCTGCAGAACCTGGCAACCCGCATCCTCGAACTGGATCGCGGCGGCCTGATCGACTGGAACGGCGACTACGCCAGTTTCCTCGTGCACAAGGAAGCCGCACTGGCGGCCGAAGAAACCGCCAATGCGTTGTTCGACAAGCGCCTGGCCCAGGAAGAAGTGTGGATTCGCCAGGGCATCAAGGCCCGCCGCACCCGTAACGAAGGCCGCGTACGTGCGCTCAAAGCCTTGCGTGTCGAGCGCAGCGAGCGTCGTGAGCGTACCGGCAAGGCCAACATCCAGCTGGAAACCGCCGACAAGTCCGGCAAGCAGGTGATGGTCCTCGATAACGTGAGCTTCGCTCACCCGGACGGTCCGTTCCTGATCAAGGACTTCTCCATGGTGTTGCAGCGTGGCGACCGTATCGGTCTGCTGGGCGCCAACGGTACCGGCAAGACCACCCTGCTGAAGCTGATGCTCAGCGGTTTGCAGCCGACCAGCGGCAAAGTGGAAGAGGGCACCCGGATCGATGTCGCCTACTTCGACCAGTTGCGCCATCAGCTGGACCTGGAAAAAACCGTGATCGACAACGTCGCCGAAGGTCGCGACTTCATCGATATCGACGGCCAGAGCCGCCATGTGCTGAGCTACCTCGGCGACTTCCTGTTCAGCCCGCAGCGTGCGCGCACGCCAGTCAAGGCGCTGTCCGGTGGTGAGCGTGCCCGTCTGTTGCTGGCCAAGCTGTTCAGCAAGCCGGCGAACCTGCTGGTACTCGACGAACCGACCAACGACCTCGACGTCGAAACCCTCGAATTGCTCGAAGAGGTCCTGCTGACCTTCAACGGCACCGTACTGATGGTCAGCCACGACCGGGCATTCCTCGATAACGTGGTCACCAGTACCCTGGTTTTCGAAGGCGAAGGCAAGGTGCGCGAGTACGTCGGTGGATACCAGGACTGGCTGCGCCAGGGCGGCTCGCCGCGCCTGCTGGGCGTGACCGAGAGCAAGTCTGGCAAGGCCGACCTGAACTCCGCCGTGGTGAAGGCCGAGCCTGCGCCGGTGGCGGCAGCCGTCGAAGCGCCAGTGGCGAAGAAAAAGCTCAGCTACAAGTTGCAGCGCGAGCTGGAAGCGTTGCCGGGGCAGATCGAAGCCATGGAGCAGCAGATTGCCGCCGTTGAAGCACAGATGGCGGATGCGGGCTTCTATCAGCGTCCTGCTGCCGAAACGGCTGCGGTGATTGCTCAGCTGGAGCAGTTGCAGGCTGAGCTCGACATCATGGTTGAGCGTTGGGCCGAGCTGGATGCCTGATTGATCCGGCAATAAAAAGGCTATGTCTGCGCTAGTGGTTTAATGGCCAATAGCGGCCTGAATTTCATGGTGAGTCTTCACGGGAGGTCGCCATGAAATCGGTCGAGTTTCGCGGCTGGCTGGAGGGGTTGTCGCCGCTAAGTCGGGAGCAGTGTGGGCGCGTAAAGGCGAGCCTGACGCAGGCCGCGCAGCAAGAGGAGGTGATTGCGCTCCTGGAGCACATGGCGCCAGCTTGTTGATCGAGCGGATCGTTACGTACCAAGGGCTGCTGTCGCCGAAGGATGTCGAGCTGGCCATCAAGACCATGTTCGAGCAGTTGTCGCAGGCGCTATCGACCGGTGATCGTATCGAAATCCGTGGCTTTGGCAGCTTCCCCCTGCATTTCCGTGCGCCTGGATGGTAAATTTGTGCCGCATTTCAAGCCGGGAAAGGCGTTGCGCGATCGGGTGAATGAGGAGGAATGGTAGGGCGTAGGGTCTGTCGGTAAGGACGGTTTTACGCATCCTGCAGCCTGTCAGGCCTTGTAATAGTTCACATACTGAGAGAATATCGCGCTGAGTTTGTAGCTCGTTCCGGCAGTGAGGATTCTCTTCTTTGGAGCGTCTGAAGGAGAGGCTGTTATCTAGGCCAAAGAATCAAAGGGTTGCGAGCGGATTTTTTAGTCCCCATCCCCATTCTCATCCCATTGCTGAGCTGCCGATATTAATTTTTTTATTAGTCCGGAGTTTCAGTGAGTCAGATTCCACCTGCTAGCAGCAACATACCCTCAGATGAGATTGACTTAGTTGAGTTGCTTGAGCAACTCTGGAAGCAAAAGCTCCTGATCGCTCTTGTTACACTGATAGTCACAGTCCTAGCCGCTAGTTATACCTTTTTGTCCGCGCCAGTCTACGAGGCAAAAACCAGTTTGTTGCCGCCGCGCTTGGCAGATATCGCAGGTTATAATCTGGGTCGAGCTGAGGCCGGGCTTCCAGAATTTACTGTGGAAAAAATATACTCTATTTTCACCCGAAACCTTCGCTCAGAATATCAGCGCAATAGTTTTTTTGAGCAAGTCTATCTTCCTGCGCAGGTAGCTGAGGGTGCTCCAGAAACGAAAGATCAGCTTCGGGAAGCTCTCAATAGGAAGCTAGTCGTCAGCAATCCAGATGCTAAAAATAACCCCGATCGATTCGAAGTGGCAGTGCAGTCTGCAGTCTCGAGCAGGGCGGCAGAGTGGGCGAATTTGTATGTTGAGCGGGCGGCGAACAAGACCCGGCAAGATATGGCTGATACGGTCGCGACTGAAATCAGTACGCGAGTCAAGTCGATCAAGAGTCGAATTGAGGTGTTACGTGAGAATGCCAAAAAGCTTCGCGAGGACCGCATCGCTCGCCTGAATGAGGCTTTGATCGTTGCGGATAAAGTGGGTGTGCAAGCGCCACAGGTCAAAGCCAGTAGAACATCGTCGGATGGTGAGTTGGAGCAGTTCGTTGATGGTAACTTGATATATATGCGTGGTGCCAAAGCCATTCGCGCCGAACTGACAGTATTGCAAAGCCGTACGAATGACGATCCATTTATAGCCGGTCTACGTGATTTTGAAAATCAATTGGATTTTCTCTCCAAGGTTAGTGTGAGTCCAGATAACGTTACGGTTTTCACCTTGGATAATACTGCCGAAGCCCCTGAAGCCCCAATCAAGTCTAAAAAGACGCTGATAATAGCTCTTGGTGTTGTTCTTGGCGGTATGTTAGGCGTGTTTATTGCTCTGATCCGTGGTATGAGGGTGAAGCGTCGTCAGCCAAGCCTAAGCTAATCGATTCCCTTGTCTCTGGTTAAAGATGACCTTGAATGCTGAAGCTATCCGCTGGGAACAACGCTTGCCCAACTTCTGCAAAGCCTTTGCGCAGTTGGGCGAGGCTGTTGCCTTGATGCAGGTTCGAGAACTCTCCAGGCTGGAGAAGCAAGGGGGGTATCCAGGCCTTCGAGTACACTTACGGGCTGGCTTGGAATGCCTTGAAGGATTTCCTGATATGGCAGGGTATCGAAGGCATTACCGGCTCACGGGATACTATCCGGGAAGCATTCAGCAAGGGGCTCATTGAAGAGGGTCAAGGCTGGATGAGCATGCTGGCCGATCGCAATAGAACGTCGCATGCCTACAACGAAGAAACGGCAGAAGCTATCCTCGGGAACATCCGCCTGCAGCACCATGCCTTGCTGATGGCACTGGAAAAGGTACTGCTTGCCAGAGTCGCACAAAAAAGCATGAATAGCCTGCCGGACAGCGGATTACCGGTAGCTGCCATCCATGCCATCTGCCAGGTGTTTGAGCGTTACCCAGGCTTGGCGCAGGCCGTCCTTTATGGCTCGCGAGCCAAGGACACCTTCAGGCCCGGATCGGATATCGATCTGACCTTAAAGGGTGAGCTGAGTGATCAAGAATTGTTGAACCTGTATGGTGACCCTGACGACCTGCTGCTCCCGTACAAGTTCGACCTGTCGCTCTACCGGCAGTTGGGTAATCCGGGCCTGCTCGAACACATCGAACGTGTTGGGCGGGTGTTCTATGGCAAAGGTCAAGAGTGTTAGTCAAATTTCGCATTATAGGTTAAGCGTCGGGTTGGCGGGGCGGGTTAGCCGCAGGCGTAACTCGGTAAACGAATTAAATTTTAAGTATCCAGAGCTCGTAGACTAAATGAGAATTCTTGTCACCGACGGTGCCGGCTCTATTGGCTCTGCGTTTATTCGCCAGATCACTCGCAACGCCAATGCTGCAAAAAATGCGGGTTATCTTTGGGTTTTTGAGTGTTCCGATAATTCGGGGCGAGGCTCGGGCCTCCAGGGTTGCTGCAAAGTTAGGTAGTTTTTTTATTGGTTTTTTATGCATTGCGCGCAAAGGTAAAGCAGTGAATGATTCTGAAAGGGTATGTGCATTTGCAAAAAAATATTGATAATTTGATTAACTTAACTTCATTGGCAGCTATTCAAGGAGGGAATGCTCTTCTGCCATTGTTCTTGTTCCCTTATTTTTTGAGTGTGATAGGGGCGGAAAAGTTTGCCGGCGTAGTGACTATGGAGGCTGTCGCGTTTATTGTCTTGACCTTCGCTTTGTATAGTTTTGATATCAGTGGTTTGAAGCAGGTAATTGAATCGAAAGGTAAAGGACGGGTCGAAGAAGCTGAGGTGTATTATTCAATTTTGTATGCTCGCTTAATTATGTTGAGTGGGATTTCGATCGTATTGATTGGATTTGTGGTTTTTTTGTTTCCGTCGTTTCTTGAGCTTGCGCTAATTTGGCTTTTATTTCCTTTGGGAGGTGTGTTGCAATCGTCTTACTATTATCAGGCGCTTGGGAAGAATAAACCATTGGCGGTGTTTGTGGTTATTCCTCGGTTGTTCTCATGTGTATTGGGAGTGATTTTTGTTGATAGTGCGTCTGATAAAATTTTTGTATCGGGGTTTATTTCCGTAAGTTATTTGATATCAGGTTTTATTTCGTTTTTCTATATTGCGTCGAATGTCGGGTTTTGTTCGCCGCTAAAATTATTCAAGCGATCCGTTGAGTTGCTATTCAAGGGGCGGGCGCTATTTGTCGCAAGTGTTTCTGTGCTGTTGTATCGTGCTAGCAATACCTTGCTCTTGTCTATAATGTCGGTCGGTCCGTTGGCGGTTTCTGCATATGCAATTGCTGAGAAATACGTTCGTATGATTCAGGCACTTACTTTTCCATTGAGTCAGTTATATGCGGTCCGTACCGTAGTTGATTTGTCTTGCCCGGGTGCTGAGTTGAGTGTTTTTACTGTGCTTTGGAAGAGTGTAAGGGTTCAGCTTTTTGTATCATCTATCGTGATATTTCTCTTTTTTCTGTTTGCAGGCATGTTGCGATTCTGGGGGGTTCTTCCGCTCTCCACTGAGGTTATGGCTCTCATTGGAGTCATGATTGGGTCGGTTTTGTTTGGGGTGGCTAATTATATTTGCGGTACAATGGCTTTGAGTACGCTTGGGAAGGAGCGAGCTTACGCAAAAATTGTCGCGGCTACGGGGTTCGTGACGGTCACGCTCTCTGCGATTTTAATCTCGTTTTTTTCCGAGTTAGGGGCTGCTGTAGCGTATATTTTTGGTGAGGCCTTTCTGTTTATGTTGATTTTGCTGACGCTGAGGAGAGGCGCTTAGAATGGATGTGATTATACCCGGGCTTGTTGGGCTTTTTTCGTTACTGTGCCTAGGAGCCATTTTTTTTGCTGCGTGGCGTAAGACAGGGATTTGGTTTAACCCAGCATCGTTGTTGGCAATGGCGTGGGTCGTATATGTTGCTGTGCCGTTACTGGTTGGCTTTGGTGTTGGTTTTAATCCTGCTGCAGCATTATATATTGTGTTTTTTGTTTTTTGTTTTTCTTTGAGTGCCTTTGGCATGCGATGGAGTGTGGTGGTTGATCAGAATAAGTTTAAGGTTTTTTTGGGGGAGATATTCTCGCACAAGTCGCTTATTTATTTTTTTCTGTTGTTGTTAGTTCTTGCTGTGATGTTTCACCTTCTTGATCTTAACGCGCAGGGGTTCGCGGTGAGCTTAGATGCTCTTTCAAGTGGGGGAGAGTATGCTAGTCGGCGTTATGCGGGTGAGCTTAACGAAAATATTTTTCAAAAGCTGGCGTTGCTTGCAAGTTTTCAAGTTGTGGTTTTTGGTGGTCTTGTGTTTGGAGGGGCCTCTCGGAAAAGTCGTAAAATTATTGTTTTGCTTCTTGCTTTTATTCCCTCGGTGCTTGTTATGTTGTTGCAAAGCGCTAAGGGGCTTCTGTTCTTGTCCGCTGCCTTATTTATTGGTGCTTGGCTAGTTACTAGAATTTTTGCAAATGATTTTCGGCTACCTCAAGTACCGCTTGTACCTGTATTGCTGGGAGTGTTGGTGTTATTTGGGTTGGTTGTCGCATCGTTCGTTGCTCGATTTGGATCCGATGTGGATATATTGCGGTATTATCTGGCTTCATATTCGTCGGGGCATTTCTTTGCTTTTTCGGACTGGTTTTCTGATAGGTACTTTGGGGGGGCGCTGTTTCGAGGCTATGACCAGTCGGAGTTGCAAGTAGGGTTCTATACGTTTATGGGCTTTTTTCGTGCGCTTGGGGATGCGCGTCCTGTGCCAATGGGTGTTTATGATGAGTTTTTTGTAATTGACGGTGTGCTGGCTACTAATATATATACGGCTTTTCGTGGTTTGATTGTTGATTTTGGGCTTTTTGGTTCCCTCTTGTTTGCAGTCCTGGCTGGGCTTGTAGCTAACCTGTCGTTCTATTTTTTGTTGTGTAAGAGATTCGCTGTTACTGCCATTGTGACTTTCATATATATGGTTGGTGTGATCTACCAGAGTTATGTTGTAAGTTCTTTCACTTGGATTTCGGTTCCAGTTTCAGCGGCTATTAGTGTCGTGTTGATTTTGCTCTTTAGGATGTCTATGCGGCATTCTATTGTATTGAGAAAATCTCGAGATTCAGATGTGACTAATTTATGAGGTGCTGCTTGTGACTCCTAGGTTCGCGTTTGTTGGTGTGGTATATAATAACTATCAAGATACGTTTGATTTTTGTCAGTCATTGGCGGAAATCGTGTCTGGTGGTTCTCGCCTTGTCTGTGTTCTTGTTGATAACTCGGATCGGTTGGAGGCCCAGGAAAGAATTGACTCGCTGGTGGTTGAATTTCCATTTGTAAAAATATTGCGGCCTGAGCGCAATCTTGGGTATTTTGGTGCGTTCAACTGTTTTTTCGAGAGTGAATTCTTTGAGCGTGAAGATATAGTTGTATTGTGCAATAACGATCTGGTGTTTGCGCGCGAATTTTGTGAAAAATTCTTGTGTGCTCGCTACCCTGATGATGTTTTTGTGGTGTGTCCGGATGTGATAACGGTTGATGGTGTTCATCAGAATCCCCATGTGTTAACGCCGTTGGGAAGAATTGCGAGATTAAGATTGGATTTGTATTTTGCGCATTATTATCTGGCGTGCGTTCTAAAGTGGGTCCAGCGAGGCCTGCATCGCTTGGGTGGGGGCAAGAAAAGAGTTGAGTCATCCCCTCCTGGTTATCTTCATCTGGGCATAGGCGCTTGTTATATTTTGCTTCCCGCATTTCTGCGTAGGTTTTCGCGCTTGGATTTCCCGCACTTCCTCTATGGTGAGGAAGCCTACTTGACTCGGCAGGTTCATTCCGCTGACGGAAAGCTTTATTATGATCCGAGCTTGAAGGTTCTCCATAAGGAGAGCGCAACCCTATCAAAACTACCGTCGCGTGTAACTTACGAATTTGGACGGGAAGGGTATTGGCATTGTAGGGGTTTTTACTGAGATGAGTTTTGCAAATAAGCGTCTATTGATTACAGGTGGCGCTGGCTCCTTTGGTAATGCCGTGCTTAAACGTTTTCTTGATACGGATATTGCTGAATATTCGTATCTTCAGCCGTGACGAAAAGAAGCAGGATGACATGCCGGACAACCCACACCGACATGGCTATCACCGTGGCTTTAGGGGCAAAACAGCATTTTCAACCACTAATGCAGACATAGCCAATAAAAGAGCCCGGCTTCACACACGTGAAAGCCGGGCTTTTCATAAGGAATGCAATCCCACTGTAGGAGCGAGCTTGCTCCGGGCGGCGTTCCGACGATGGTCGTCAACGATGACACGGGGAACCTGATACCCCGTGGCGCTCTCAGGTTCATCGCGAGCAGGCTCGCTCCTACAGGGGCGTGTTGTCAGCTTTTGTTTTGCAGGCGCACCGCAAGCACATCGCAAGGCGCGCCATGCAGCACGTCATTGGCGGTGGAGCCCAGCAGCAGCGCCAGGCCGTGGCGGCCATGACTGCCTACGACGATCAGGTCGCACTCCTGTTCCTTGGCCATATGATGGATTTCCTGGCGTGGTTGGCCATAGGTCAGGTGGCTGTACTCTTTTGAGAGTTCAGGATACTTGTTGATCAACCGGTCGAGGCGCTCCTTGGCCTGATCGAATTGCTGCTGTTGCAGTTGTGACAGGTCCATCGGCACGTCGCCGCCGAAGGCCATCGCCATCGGCTCGACAATGTGCACCAGCGACAATTTCGCACCGTTGCTCACCGACAGCTCGCGAGCGCGGTGGATCACAGGGTCGCACTCTTCGGTCAGATCTACAGCGACCAGAATATGGTTGTAGGGCATGAGGTGCTCCTCCTGAGGATTGCAATATTGGTAAGTATGGCTGGTTTCGAGCGCATTGGTTCCAAAGTGACACAATGGGCTCATTCAAATTCGGGAGTACAGATATGACGGTCTGGATAGTGGTGTCAATCCTGCTGGTGGTACTCAGCCCGCTGGCATGGTTGCGCCCCTCACGTGCCCAGAGTGGGCGTATCGGTCTGCGGATGGAGGCCCGGCGCATCGGCCTGGCCATGCAACTGGCGCCGCAGGAATGGCCGCACTGGCTGAGCCAGGAGCCGCCAAGCCCGTGCGCCCAGTACCATCGTCCGCGCCGCGGCAATCAGCCGGCGTGCTGGAGCTATTGGCAAAAATCACCGGGTCTGTGGGTGAATCAGTGGCAGGAAGCCTGTGAGGACAGGGCGCTGCTCGATCATTTCGAAAAATTGCCGGCCAACGTCTACAAAGTCGAGGCGGACAAGCAAATGATCACGTTGTACTGGGGCGAGAAGGGTGAGGCGACTGTTTTGCAACAAATCGATGCGACGCTCAAAGCCCTCGCCTGAAACCCGACCCCCTGTGTAGGAGCGAGCTCGCTCGCGATGGTCGTCAACGATGACGTGGGAAACCTGACACCCCGTGGTGCTCTCAGGTTCATCGCGAGCAAGCTCGCTCCTACAGGTGTTTTTCGCAGGCAATAAAAAGCCCGACATTCATCATCGGGCTGGAGTTGGCCAGGCAGGCCGGTAAAAACGGTGTGGGCTGATCTTACGCTGGGCATTCGCCAAAGCGTTCAACTTTTTCCCTTGGTTCCGCCAGCGTAGCTCGTTAAATACGGGCTGCAGCGAATTAGGGCGACTTTTCTAATGATTGATCTTATGAATGTCTCCACATGCAGCCGCGTGTTGCAGGCCTTCGTCTTGCAGAAATGACCGCAAAGTCGCTTTTCAACCCGCATTCTGGGCGATTGACAATTGGCGGAAATTCCGTGAAGGTGGCGTACCCAAATCAAACGGGCGTATGAATTGAGCGTTTGTTTTCAGATCGCTCCTACAGAATCCCGACTATCGCGTTGGCGGGTGTGCCGGGTGGATAGGCGTAGCATTGACGATTGACGTCCCTGCCAGCCATTCGCCTGCGTCCGACGTGTACTGTTCAGCTTCCATATCGTGGAGATCAGTTGATGATTTACGAAGGTAAAGCCATCACGGTTAAGGCTCTTGAAAGTGGCATCGTCGAACTGAAGTTCGACCTCAAGGGTGAGTCCGTCAACAAGTTCAACCGTCTAACCCTGAACGAACTGCGTCAGGCCGTAGACACCATCAAGGCAGATGCTTCGATCAAGGGTGTGATCGTCAGCAGTGGCAAGGACGTGTTCATCGTCGGAGCCGACATCACCGAATTTGTCGACAACTTCAAGCTGCCGGATGCAGAACTTGTTGCTGGCAACCTCGAAGCCAACAGGATTTTCAGCGATTTCGAAGACCTCAACGTCCCGACCGTCGCCGCGATCAACGGCATCGCGCTGGGTGGTGGTCTGGAAATGTGCCTGGCGGCGGACTACCGCGTCATGTCCACCAAGGCCAAGATCGGTCTGCCGGAAGTCAAGCTGGGCATCTACCCGGGCTTCGGCGGTACTGTGCGTTTGCCGCGCCTGATCGGTGCCGACAACGCCATCGAGTGGATTGCCGCCGGCAAGGAAAATCGTCCTGAGGACGCGCTGAAAGTTGGCGCTGTCGACGCAGTGGTTGCTCCAGAGCAGCTGCAGGACGCCGCGCTGGAACTGATCAAGCGCGCCATCTCCGGCGAGTTCGACTACAAGGCCAAGCGCCAGCCGAAGCTGGAAAAGCTCAAGCTGAACGCGATCGAACAAATGATGGCTTTCGAAACCGCCAAAGGTTTCGTGGCCGGCCAGGCGGGCCCGAACTATCCGGCGCCGGTCGAAGCGATCAAGACCATCCAGAAAGCCGCGAACTTCGGTCGTGACAAGGCGCTGGAAGTCGAGGCCGCCGGTTTCGTCAAGCTGGCCAAGACCTCTGCCGCGCAGAGCTTGATCGGTCTGTTCCTGAACGATCAGGAGCTGAAGAAAAAGGCCAAGGCCTACGACGAAATCGCCAAGGACGTGAAGCAGGCTGCCGTACTGGGCGCCGGCATCATGGGTGGCGGTATCGCCTATCAGTCGGCGTCCAAAGGTACGCCGATCCTGATGAAGGACATCAACGAGCACGGTATCGAGCAGGGTCTGGCCGAAGCCGCCAAACTGCTGGTAGGTCGCGTTGATAAAGGCCGCATGACCGCCGCGAAAATGGCTGAAGTGCTCAACGGCATTCGTCCGACCCTGTCCTACGGTGATTTCGGTCACGTAGACCTGGTGGTTGAAGCGGTCGTCGAGAACCCGAAAGTCAAGCAAGCCGTTCTGGCCGAAGTCGAAGACCAGGTCAAAGAGGACACTATCCTCGCCTCGAACACCTCGACCATTTCCATCACCTTGCTGGCCAAAGCCCTCAAGCGTCCGGAAAACTTCGTCGGCATGCACTTCTTCAACCCGGTGCACATGATGCCGCTGGTGGAAGTGATTCGTGGCGAGAAGTCCAGTGAGCTGGCCGTTGCGACGACCGTTGCCTACGCCAAGAAAATGGGCAAGAACCCGATTGTCGTCAATGACTGCCCGGGCTTCCTGGTCAACCGCGTGCTGTTCCCGTACTTCGGCGGTTTCGCCAAGCTGGTCAGCGCCGGTGTGGACTTCGTCCGTATCGACAAGATCATGGAAAAGTTCGGCTGGCCAATGGGCCCGGCCTACCTGATGGACGTGGTCGGCATCGACACCGGCCACCACGGTCGTGACGTGATGGCCGAGGGCTTCCCGGACCGCATGAAGGATGACCGTCGCTCGGCCGTTGACGTGCTCTACGAAGCCAAGCGCCTGGGCCAGAAGAACGGCAAGGGCTTCTACGCCTACGAGACCGACAAGAAGGGCAAGCAAAAGAAAGTGGCCGATCCGTCGGTGCTGGAAGTGCTCAAGCCGATCGTTTACGAGCAACGCGAAGTCACTGATGAAGACATCATCAACTGGATGATGATCCCGCTGTGCCTGGAAACCGTGCGTTGCCTGGAAGACGGCATCGTCGAAACCGCTGCCGAAGCCGACATGGGCCTGGTCTACGGTATTGGTTTCCCTCCATTCCGTGGCGGTGCGCTGCGCTACATCGACTCGATCGGTGTGGCAGAGTTCGTTGCCCTGGCTGACCAGTACGCTGATTTGGGCGCGCTGTACCACCCGACCGCGAAGCTGCGTGAAATGGCCAAGAACGGCCAGAGCTTCTTCGGTTAAGCGCCCCCAACTAGAGTGAGAGTGAACTTATGAGCTTGAATCCTAGAGACGTCGTGATTGTCGACTTCGGTCGTACTCCGATGGGCCGCTCCAAGGGCGGCATGCACCGCAACACCCGCGCCGAAGACATGTCGGCGCACCTGATCAGCAAATTGCTGGAACGTAACGTCAAGGTCGACCCGAACGAAGTCGAAGACGTGATCTGGGGCTGTGTGAACCAGACCCTGGAGCAGGGCTGGAACATCGCGCGCATGGCGTCGCTGATGACCCAGATCCCGCACACGTCGGCCGGCCAGACCGTCAGCCGCCTGTGCGGCTCGTCGATGAGCGCTCTGCACACGGCTGCGCAAGCGATCATGACCGGCAACGGTGACGTTTTCGTGGTTGGCGGCGTCGAGCATATGGGTCACGTGAGCATGATGCACGGTGTCGATCCGAACCCGCACATGTCGCTGTACGCGGCAAAAGCCTCGGGCATGATGGGCCTGACCGCGGAAATGCTGGGCAAGATGCACGGCATCACTCGCGAGCAACAGGACGCTTTCGGCGTGCGCTCCCACCAACTCGCCCACAAGGCGACCGTGGAAGGCAAGTTCAAAGACGAAATCATCCCGATGCAGGGCTACGACGAGAACGGTTTCCTGAAAACCTTCGACTACGACGAAACCATTCGTCCGGAAACCACCCTGGAAAGCCTGGCGGCTCTGAAGCCGGCGTTCAATCCGAAGGGTGGTACCGTGACTGCCGGTACTTCGTCGCAGATCACCGATGGTGCTTCGTGCATGATCGTGATGTCGGCGCAGCGCGCACAGGACCTGGGTATCCAGCCTCTGGCGGTGATTCGCTCGATGGCAGTGGCGGGTGTGGATCCGGCAATCATGGGCTATGGTCCAGTACCGGCCACACAAAAAGCATTGAAGCGCGCGGGTCTGGGTATCTCCGACATCGACTTCTTCGAGCTCAACGAAGCTTTCGCCGCACAGGCCCTGCCAGTGCTGAAAGATCTGAAAGTGCTCGACAAGATGAACGAGAAGGTTAACCTGCACGGTGGCGCCATCGCCCTGGGCCACCCGTTTGGTTGCTCCGGTGCGCGTATCTCCGGCACTTTGCTCAATGTGATGAAGCAGAATGGCGGCACCTTCGGGGTGGCCACCATGTGCATTGGTCTCGGCCAAGGCATCTCCACCGTCTTCGAACGCGTTTAAGCGTCTCGTTGATGGAAGCCGGGGCCAAGTGCCCCGGTTTTTGTTTTTCCGGGTTTATTTTGTTTTTTATTTGAAAAAATTTGAGTGAGGGCCAAAGCATGCCGATACAACCTGGGCTCTACCAACATTACAAAGGTCCGCAGTACCGCGTATTCAGTGTTGCGCGGCATTCGGAAACCGAAGAAGAAGTGGTCTTCTACCAAGCCCTGTATGGCGATTACGGCTTTTGGGTGCGTCCCTTGAGCATGTTCCTGGAGTCCGTCGAAGTTGACGGTGAACAGGTGCCACGCTTTGCTTTGGTGCAGGCCGAAGAAAGCCTTTTTACCAAGCCATAAGCTGAGTTCGCGCAAAACCCTGCGCTTGACCTCACCTTGTTGCCACTATATATAGCGGTGCCGCGTCAGGCGCCAATCGCCTTTCACTTCTCGAATTCAGGAATTTTCCGATCCATGGGCAAATCGCTGGTCATTGTGGAATCCCCGGCTAAGGCCAAGACCATCAACAAGTATTTGGGCAACGAATACGTGGTGAAGTCGAGTATCGGCCATATCCGAGACCTGCCCACCAGCGGTTCGGCTAGCGCCAGCAAAGAGCCAGCCGCCAAGCGCGGCAAGGCTGCTGCGGGTGAAGCGCCGGCACTGTCGCCGAAAGAAAAGGCGCGCAAGCAGCTGGTCGCGCGCATGGGTGTCGATCCGGATCATGGCTGGAAGGCCAAGTACGAGATCCTCCCGGGCAAGGAAAAAGTCATCGAAGAGCTGCGCCGGCTCGCCAAGGATGCTGACACCATCTATCTCGCAACCGACTTGGACCGCGAGGGGGAAGCCATTGCCTGGCACCTGCGCGAAGCCATCGGTGGTGACGACAGCCGCTACAAGCGCGTGGTGTTCAACGAAATCACCAAGAAGGCGATTCAGGAAGCTTTCTCCCAGCCGGGCGAGCTGGATATCGACCGTGTCAACGCCCAGCAGGCGCGTCGCTTCCTCGACCGTGTCGTGGGTTACATGGTTTCGCCCCTGCTGTGGGCCAAGATCGCTCGTGGTCTGTCCGCCGGTCGCGTGCAGTCGGTTGCCGTGAAGCTGGTGGTTGAGCGTGAGCGTGAAATCCGCGCGTTCATCCCGGAAGAGTACTGGGAAGTTCACGCTGACCTGGGCACCGCCAAGGGCGCGACCGTGCGTTTCGACGTGGCCCGCGAGAAAGGCGAAGCCTTCAAGCCGCTGAATGAAGCCCAGGCCATGGCGGCGCTGGAGAAGCTCAAGGCTTCCAGCTACAGCATCGTCAAGCGCGAAGACAAACCGACCAGCAGCAAGCCGTCGGCACCGTTCATCACCTCCACCCTGCAGCAGGCCGCGAGCAACCGCCTGGGTTTTGGTGTGAAGAAAACCATGATGATGGCCCAGCGTTTGTACGAAGCCGGCTACATCACCTACATGCGTACCGACTCCACCAACCTCTCGGTTGATGCCGTGGCGATGGCGCGTACCTATATTGAAGGCGAATTCGGCAAGAAGTACCTGCCGGAAACCCCGAACGTCTACAGCAGCAAAGAAGGCGCACAAGAGGCTCACGAAGCGATTCGTCCGTCCGACGCCAATACCGAGCCAAGCAAGCTGTCGGGCATGGAGCGTGACGCTGAGCGCCTTTACGAGCTGATCTGGCGCCAGTTCCTCGCTTGCCAGATGCTGCCGGCGCAGTACCTGTCGACCACCGTCACTGTCGGTGCTGGCGACTTCGAGCTGCGCGCCAAGGGCCGCATCCTGAAGTTTGACGGTTACACCCGTGTCATGCCGCAAATCGCCAAGCCGGGCGACGACGACGTATTGCCGGACATGGCCCAGGGCGACGCGATGAAGCTGATCAAGCTTGATCCATCCCAGCATTTCACCAAACCGCCGGCGCGTTACTCGGAAGCCAGCCTGGTGAAGGAAATGGAAAAACGCGGTATCGGTCGTCCTTCGACCTACGCGGCGATCATTTCGACCATCCAGGACCGCGGCTACGTGGCGCTGCACAACCGTCGCTTCTACTCGGAAAAGATGGGCGACATCGTCACCGAGCGTCTGGCAGAGAGCTTCTCCAATCTGATGGACTACGGTTTCACCGCGGGCATGGAAGAGCATCTCGATGACGTGGCCCAGGGCGAACGTGACTGGAAAAACGTGCTCGACGAGTTCTACGGCGACTTCAAGAAGAAACTCGAAGTGGCCGAAAGCCCGGAAAGCGGCATGCGTGCCAACCAGCCGGTGATGACTGACATCCCGTGCACTACCTGCGGTCGCCCAATGCAGATCCGTACTGCGTCGACCGGTGTGTTCCTCGGTTGCTCGGGCTACAGCCTGCCACCGAAAGAACGCTGCAAGGCCACCGTCAACCTGGTGCCGGGCGATGAAATTGCCGCAGACGACGAGGGTGAATCGGAGTCGCTGGTATTGCGTGGCAAGCATCGCTGCCCGATCTGCAGCACGGCGATGGATGCCTACCTGCTCGATGAGAAGCGCAAGTTGCACATCTGCGGTAACAACCCGGATTGCGATGGCTACGAAATCGAAGAGGGCACTTACCGCATCAAGGGCTATGAAGGTCCGAGCCTGGAATGCGACAAGTGTGGCAGCGAAATGCAACTCAAGACGGGCCGTTTCGGCAAGTTCTTCGGTTGCACCAACGCCACCTGCAAGAACACCCGCAAACTGCTGAAGAGCGGTGATGCGGCGCCGCCGAAGATGGATCCGGTGAAGATGCCTGAGCTGAAGTGCGAAAAGGTCAACGACACCTACATTCTGCGCGACGGTGCATCCGGCCTGTTCCTGGCGGCCAGCCAGTTCCCGAAAAACCGCGAGACGCGTGCTCCGCTGGTGATGGAAATCATCCCGCACAAGGATGAAATCGATCCGAAGTATCACTTCCTCTGCGAAGCGCCGAAGAAAGACCCGGATGGCCTCCCGGCTGTGATTCGTTACAGTCGCAAGACCAAGGAGCAGTACGTGCAGACCGAGGTCGACGGTAAGCCGACTGGCTGGAAAGCGTTCTACGACGGTGGTAAGTGGGCGGTCGAGGATAAGCGTCCGGCAGCCAAGGCTTAACGCCGCCAAACCCCCTGTAGGAGCGAGCTTGCTCGCGATGGACCTGAGAGCAACGCGGGCATCCAGTAGGCCCGCGTCATCGTTGACGAACATCGCGAGCGAGCTCGCTCCTACAGTCAGTGCGCAAGGCCGCATGGAAACCCTCGGGTTTTCATGCGGCCTTTTTGTTTTGGGCTTGCGGTCGGATCGGCTGATCCACGACACTGTCATACCTGCGTGAAGCAATTATTCGTTGTGGAGGCTGCCGTCATGGCCCACGAACTCTATACCCGCACCAATCAGAAGATTTACTTCGCCGGCTTGTCGCTGGAAGCACTGGCCCGTACTGAAGAAAGTCGGGCGATGAATTCGCTGGCGCTGATCCAGGCCGGACGCGAATCCGCGCTGTTTCACCTGTACGGCGCGCTGTTGGGCCTGTGTCATGAAATCGCCGGTTTCTATCGCTTGCCTCAGGCCAATGCGTCCCGTGCAGAGTTGTTGCTGACTCGCGAGGTGCTGGAATCCATCGCCATTCCGGAAATGGCCGAGATGGTCGAGCTGGCCAATAACCCGGAAACCTGGCTGGCCAGACTGTTGGCCGCCCACGCTGCGCTGTTTCAGCCGCCACGTGCGCCGCACAAGCCGAAAGGGGACGTGACTCAGCCACTGATTCAGGCTGTCAATCTGGATGAAGAGGACGCGCCGGAGGAGCTGAGTCGGGAGGAGCTGGAGAGCTGGCGTCAGAACCTGAAAGCGTTGGCGATCCGGTTTCGTGAAGGGTTGAATGAGTGCTGATACTCGCAGTCGGGTGATGACATCTGGTCAAGATCCCAAGCGAAGCCCGAGCGATGCCTATATAATCCCCGCCTTTCGTGGAGAACAGTCCTTTATGCCAACGTCCTTTCTAGAAATTGTCGAGTTACCAGACGGCCGAATCGAGCTGCGCAGGGCCGAGGACGAGGGTTCTCTGGTTACTTTGGATTTCTCTGAGGACGCCAAAGCGTTCCTGCAAGGGCAACACGTGGAAGTCGCCAAGGCGATGTTGAGCGTCGGTGTGCAGATGGCAGGTCGCTTGGTTGAAGGCGAATTCGACAAGGAAGAGGGGACGCGGGTTCTGCATTGATCCCCGTCTGTCGTTTTTCTTGATATCGCTACTCATCGGCTTCTCTGTCCCTGGAGAAGCCTCGCGCGGCGAAGCCCGCGTCTTGCCTGTCAGTTAACCCAGTCGAATATTCAGGCTCTGAGCGTCCCCGGTGCGGGCGGCGCTGATCAACTGTTGCCGCGATTGGGGGTTCAGTGGGTTGATCCAGCTGACCACCGTGTGGCTACGACCCAGGCGCAGTGCCTCGCAGGTCAGTTGCTGGACGCTCTGGCTACCCCGCGGTTGCAGCAACAGGATGCGTTCGCGGTTGAGGCCGGCATCTCGCAGCCAGGCTTGAGTCAGGCTGGCGGGCGGCGCGATCAATGTCAGCCAACGTGCATCCTGGTCCTGACTCAATTCCCTGAGGATGGGGGCCAGAAGGCTCAGGCAGTTCCCGGCTGCACCACGCAGTGACAGCTCGCTGAAAACGTCAGGTTCGGCGTTCCAGGGGGACTCGACTACGTCTTTCAGAATCGGCGCCAATGGCTGTGCCATGAACGCTTCGAACAACGACAGTTGGGCTTGCTGTGGTGATGTCTGTGGGAACTGCATGGTGCCTCCTTTAGCGGCGAATGACGCCGACACTCAAGCCTTCGATCACCAGTTCCTGGTCTTGAAGGTTCACTTCGATAGGGGCGAACTCGGGGTTCTCGGCGATCAGCCAGACTTTGCTGCCGTCACGCTTGAAGCGCTTGACGGTCACTTCGTCGCCGATTCGCGCAACCACGATCTGGCCGTTGCGGGCTTCGCGGGTGGTGTGGACCGCCAGCAGGTCGCCGTCGAAAATGCCGACATCCTTCATGCTCATCCCGTGGACGCGCAGCAGGTAGTCGGCGCGCGGATGGAAGAAGGCAGGATTGATGTTGCAGGACTCTTCAATGTGTTGCTGCGCAAGAATCGGGGCACCGGCTGCGACCCGGCCAATGATCGGCAGGGTGGAGTCGTCGGCCTTGGCTTCGAAGCCAGGGATGCGAATGCCACGGGAGGCGCCAGGCGTCATCTCGATGGCACCCTTGCGGGCCAGCGCCTTGAGGTGTTCTTCCGCCGCATTGGGTGACTTGAAACCCAGTTCCTGAGCGATTTCCGCGCGGGTGGGTGGATATCCGTTGTCTTCCAGGCAGCGTTTGATGAAAGCCAGAATCTCTGCTTGTCGTGGCGTCAGCTTTAGCATATTGATCGCTCTGTTTTTTTATACAGTGACTGGGATTATATACAGTAAGGCGGTCTTGGCAATGCTCCATTTTTCAGTCGCCGCCGGACGGTCAATCAGTCAGTGGATTGAAGCTTTGTCGTTGTGTGGTTAAATGTCTGACCGACCATTCCCAAAACGAACTGCCAGACTTGACAAGGCACAGGCTGAAACGTATGTTTCAAACAAGTGTTTGTCAGGCGGAGTAGCCATGGCCCAGTCGGAAACCGTTGAACGCATTCTTGATGCCGCCGAGCAGTTGTTCGCGGAAAAAGGTTTCGCTGAAACCTCGTTGCGTCTGATCACCAGTAAGGCAGGTGTCAACCTGGCGGCGGTGAACTATCACTTCGGTTCGAAGAAGGCGTTGATCCAGGCGGTTTTCTCGCGGTTCCTCGGGCCGTTCTGCATTAGTCTCGATAAAGAGCTGGAGCGGCGTCAGGCCAAGCCTGACATCAGGCCGACACTCGAAGAGTTGCTGGAAATCCTCGTCGAGCAGGCGCTGGTGGTGCAGCCGCGCAGCGGCAACGACCTGTCTATCTTCATGCGTTTGCTGGGGCTGGCGTTCAGTCAGAGCCAGGGGCACCTGCGTCGTTATCTGGAAGACATGTACGGCAAGGTGTTCCGCCGCTACATGATGCTGGTCAACGAAGCGGCGCCGCGCATTCCCCCCATCGAACTGTTCTGGCGCGTGCACTTCATGCTGGGTGCTGCAGCGTTCAGCATGTCCGGTATCAAGGCCTTGCGGGCGATTGCCGAAACCGACTTCGGCGTGAACACCTCGATCGAGCAGGTCATGCGTCTGATGGTGCCATTTCTGGCCGCCGGCATGCGCGCCGAATCCGGTGTGACGGATGCGGCCATGGCCACAGCCCAGTTGCGTCCACGCAGTAAATCGACACCGGTTGCCGCCAAGGTTTAACCGTACACGGGTGGGCGCGGCAGCTGACATCCGCTAAGCTAGCCGCCCATGCCGACTCTCGTTCTGAACCCGTTTTCCATCGATACCGCCGACCTGCCGGGCACTGCCCCTGGCGGCGAATTCGTGTGGGACGGGTTTTCTGTTATCAAGGAAAAACTATGACTGCTGGCTTGCAAGGCTCGTTGATGGTGGACGTCGCCGGTACCTGGCTGACGGCCGAAGATCGCCAATTGTTGCGCCAGCCCGAAGTGGGTGGCTTGATCATCTTTGCCCGTAACATCGAGCATCCGCGTCAAGTGCGCGAGCTGAGTGCAGCCATCCGCGCCATTCGTCCCGATCTGCTGTTGGCGGTGGATCAAGAGGGCGGCCGCGTGCAGCGCCTGCGCCAGGGTTTCGTGCGTCTGCCCGCCATGCGCGCCATTGCCGACAACCCGAACGCCGAATACCTGGCCGAGCAGTGCGGCTGGATCATGGCGACCGAAGTGTTGGCCGTTGGCCTGGACCTGAGTTTCGCCCCGGTGCTCGACCTCGATTACCAACGCAGCGCGGTGGTGGGTACCCGTTCGTTCGAGGGTGACCCGGAGCGCGCCGCCCGGTTGGCCGGTGCATTCATCCGCGGGATGAACAGCGCCGGCATGGCGGCCACCGGCAAGCACTTCCCCGGCCACGGCTGGGCCGAAGCGGATTCCCACGTCGCGATCCCGAATGATGAGCGCAGTCTCGATGAGATCCGTGCCAACGATCTGGTGCCGTTTGCCAAATTGAGCAAGCAACTGGCCGCGGTCATGCCGGCCCATGTGATTTATCCACAGGTCGACGCCCAGCCGGCCGGTTTTTCCCGTCGCTGGTTGCAGGAAATCCTGCGTGGCGAGTTGCAATTCGACGGGGTGATTTTCAGTGATGACTTGTCCATGGCGGGGGCTCACGTGGCCGGCGATGCCGCCAGTCGAATCGAGGCAGCGCTGACTGCCGGTTGCGATATGGGCCTGGTGTGCAACGACCGTGCGGCAGCCGAGCTCGCCCTGAGCGCTGCCCAAAGGTTGAAGGTCAAGCCATCCGAGCGTATTGCGCGGATGCGCGGCCAGTCGTTCGCCAGCACCGAATACCGTCAGGACCCGCGCTGGCTGACCGCTGTTGGCGCGCTCAAAGAAGCTCAATTGATTGATTAAGGACTGTTCGTTATGACGGTTTACGCGATTATCGGTGGCACTGGCCTGACTCAGCTCGAAGGCCTGAGCATTCGTCAGTCACTGACAGTGGACACGCCTTACGGCGCACCTTCGGCCGACGTTCAGATCGGCGAATATGCCGGCAAGGAAGTGCTGTTCCTTGCACGTCACGGTCATCCCCATCGTTTTCCGCCGCATCAGGTCAACTACCGGGCCAACCTCTGGGCGCTGAAGCAGGCCGGGGCGCAGGCGATTCTCGCGGTCAATGCCGTGGGTGGCATTCATTGCGCCATGGGCACAGGGCATTTCTGCGTGCCGCATCAGTTGATCGACTACACCAGCGGTCGTGAGCACACTTACTTTGCCGATGATCTGGAGCACGTCACCCATATCGACTTCAGCTACCCCTACAGCGAACCGTTGCGCCAGCAACTGATCGCGGCATTGGCAGCGGAAGGCGTGGGCTACAGCAGTCATGGCGTGTATGCGTGCACTCAAGGGCCGCGCCTGGAGACAGTGGCTGAAATCGCCCGGCTGGAGCGCGATGGCTGCGACATCGTCGGTATGACGGGGATGCCCGAAGCTGCCCTGGCCCGCGAACTGGAACTGGATTACGCCTGCCTGGCGCTGGTGGTGAACCCGGCGGCGGGCAAGTCGACGGCGGTGATCACCATGGCCGAGATCGAGCAGGCCTTGCATGATGGCATGGGCAAGGTGAAATCGACGTTGGCGCGGGTGCTCAGGGGCTGAGTTCGCTGGGTACCGAGTTGCGTCTTTCGCTGGCAAGCCAGCTCCTACAGGATTGGTGTCGTTCGCAGAGATTGTGTTCGACGCGCTCACTGTAGGAGCTGGCTTGCCAGCGAAGAGGCCGGTTCATGCGCCGCAAATCTCAGCGTTTTTCGAGGTTTTTCGGCAGCGGCGCAAACAGCGCCTCGATATCATCGCTCTGCAGTTTCCAGTCCCCGGCCTTGCGCCCATCCAGCACGCCGGCCGCGAGGTCGGATTTTTCCTTTTGCAGGTGCTGAATCTTTTCTTCCACCGTGCCGCGGGCAATCATTTTGTAAACGAACACCGGCTTCTCCTGGCCGATGCGATACGCTCGGTCGGTCGCCTGGTTTTCCGTCGCCGGGTTCCACCACGGGTCGTAATGAATCACCGTGTCCGCTTCGGTCAGGTTCAGGCCTACGCCACCGGCCTTCAAACTGATCAGAAATATCTGACGCTTGCCGCTCTGGAATTCCTTCACGGGTGTGCGGCGGTCACGGGTCTGGCCGGTCAGCAGGGCGTAGGCCACACCACGTTTGTTCAGTTCGTCTTCGATCAGCGACAGCATTGAAGTGAACTGGGAGAACAGCAGGATCCGCCGACCTTCCTCGAACAATTCTTCGAGCATTTCCATCAGGCTGTCGAGCTTGCCTGACGTGCTGCCACGGCTTGGCAGGGTCGCTTCGTTCACCAGGCGCAAATCGCAGCACACCTGACGCAGCTTGAGCAGCGCTTCCAGGATGATGATCTGGCTGCGGGCCACGCCTTTGCGGGTGATCTCGTCGCGGACTTTCTTGTCCATGGCCAGGCGCATGGTTTCGTAGACATCGCGTTGGGCTTCGTTGAGCTCGACCCAGTGGATGATCTCGGTTTTCGGCGGCAACTCGGTGGCCACCTGTTCCTTGGTGCGGCGCAGCAGGAACGGCTTGATCCGGCCGTTGAGGTGCTGAAGCCTGGCCTCGCTGGTGCGTTTTTCAATCGGCACGCGGTAATCGCGGTTGAAGCTTTTGACGTCGCCCAGCCAGCCGGGCAATAGGAAGTGAAACAGCGACCACAGTTCACCGAGATGGTTTTCCAGCGGTGTACCGCTCAGGCACAGGCGCTGCCGCGCATTGAGCTCGCGGGCAGCCTGGGCGGCCTTGCTGCCAGGGTTCTTGATGTATTGCGCTTCATCCAGCACCAGTATGTGCAAGGGCTGCGCCGCGAGGCGTTCGACATCCTTGGGCAGCAGCGCATAGGTGGTCAGGATCAGATCGTAATCGGCCAGCTTGTCGAAGTGCTTCTTGCGGCTGGCACCGTACAGCGCCAGTATTTTGAGCTGCGGCGTAAAGTGCGCCGCTTCGTCGAGCCAGTTGGGGATCAGGCTAGTTGGCATCACGACCATGCACGGCCGATCGAGGCGCCCGGCGTTTTTCTCGCTCAGAACGTGCGCCAGTGTCTGCAGGGTTTTGCCCAGGCCCATGTCGTCCGCGAGAATTCCGCCCACTTCCAGCTGTCGCAGTGATTGCATCCAGCTCAAGCCTTCGAGCTGATACGGGCGTAGCGTTGCATTCAGACCGTCCGGGGCGGTGGCCGTATGGTCCTTGATGTCGCGCAGACGCTGGGCAAAGGTGCGGATCTGTTCTCCCCCCTCCCAGAGCAGCGGCATGTCTTCCAGCGGGTTCAGGCGCGTGGCATCGGCCTTGCTCAGGCGCAGCGTGGTTTCGCCGGGTTCCTGCAGGTAGAACTCGCCAAGGGTTGCCAGCACTGGCTTCAAGCGGCCGAAGGGCAGGGCGACTTGCAGTGGGCCGTGTTCGGAGTTCGGGCGATTGGGGATATTGACCAGGATCAGCTCGTCGTCGCGGCGTCGGGCAAGGCGTTCCGGGTTGAGGATTTCGGTGTGGGAGCGCATCAGGTTGAGCAGGATCGGCAACAGGCTCAGGCGTTCGCCATTGACGATGATCCCCAGTTCCAGGTCGAACCAGTCGCGCTCCGGTACCTGTTCGACTGTGGCGTACCAGTCGTCTACCGCCGTCAGGTCGAAACCGAAGTCCTCGTCGATCTGCAATTCCCAGCCTTGGGTGCGCAACTTCGGCAGTTCATTGAGGGTAAAGGTCAGCCAGGCGCTGTCATTGACCATCTCGAACAGCTCGCCGGCACTTTCCGGCAAGGCCTTGCTTTGCCGGGTGGCCACTTTGAAGCCGAGGATTCGCAGCTGTTCCCGGTAGGACTGCTCCACTTCCGGGTGGCGTTTTATCCGCAGGGTCTGGGTTTCCTGACGAATCAGGATGTCGGCGTTTTTCTGACCGCAAACGTATTCGTCCAGGTAACTGAAAGACAGCGCCGCACGATGCTGAATGTAACGCTGCATTCGCCCGTTGCGCGGTTCGAACGCGCTGAACTCGATGCTGGCCAGCCACAGGCGCGGAACGGGTTGCACATTGTCCACCAACACTTGTGGCGGGGCTTTCGGGCTGCGGTTTTCCAGGACGGCCTGGAGTTTTTCCAGGAGTTCGGCGTCTTTGGCGGCGGCGGGGTAGTCGAGGGTTTCTTGCACTTGCAGGAGCACCGCTGCGCAATGTTTGCAGTTGTTGTGGACCGGGCAGGAGCATGTGGCGTCGACCATCAGCAGAGTGCCCTTGGCTGACTCGCGCAGGCGAATGGTCTGACGGTAAACGTTACCGCCAGAGCCTTCGCAGGCGGCGATGATAGTGGCGTCGCCTGCTTCAACGATCCTGACACGATTCTCCAGCGCGTAGCGGCGGCCACGCTCCAGGCTCTGTTCCTTGAATCGGCTGACCCAGGACGGTGCCAGGGGTTTGCTCAGGGTCGCTGACATAAGGACTCGATCAGTCCGGAATTTCTTCGGGGACTGGCCGAGGGGCTGGAGCGGTCAGCGAGGTGATCTTGATCAGCAGGCCCAGGTGGCCGTTGTCGAGGAAGTTCAGCTGGCCGTTCTTGGTGTGGCTTTCCTGTTTCAAGCGCTCGCTGGCGGTCACCATGCCATTGGCATCGATCTGATTGACCCAGAAGTCGGCGTCGACGTCGGTAAAGCGCCCCAGCTTCATGTTCAGCGTGCCCTCGATCGGGAACTGACCATATTGTTCCTTGCCGTCGCTGATCGCCACTTTGCTGCCAGCTTCGCCGAGGGTCTGTTGCCAGGCCTTGTGCAGCAACACTGTGTAGTCAGCGCTGCTGGTGAGTTTTTCGACCTCGCCGTTCAGGCTTGGCGTGCGCAGGCTGTCGGGGCTGACGGGTTGGGCGCCAGCCGCCCAGTCTTCCGGTGCGGCACGGCTGACAATCGCCGGCACAGCGTTTTGACGGACCAGAATCATTTCGACCTGATACAGGTCATCGGCAAATGCCGTAGGTGCGACCAGTGCCGGCATCAACAGGGTCAGCAAGGTCAGTGAGCGAAACAGGCGCATGCGGCGTCCTTCAAGCAGTTGTCGGAACGAGGCGCTCGAAGAGTGCCTCTACAGTATTAAAGCGCTCTTCCGGGCGCTCCATCGGAACCATGAACTTGAACATCGTGGCGCCTTCGAATTTGTAGCGTTTTGGCTGGCTCTGGATCAGCTTGATCAGGGTCAGCGGGTCGACCGGCGTCTGTGCGGCGAACTCGACGCGACCGCCCTGGGGACCGCCATCGACTTTCTTGATGCCCAGCTGCTCGGCCTGCAACTTCAACGCCGTGATGCGGATCAGGTTCTTGGTCGGTTCCGGCAACAGGCCGAAACGATCGATCATCTCCACCTGCAAATCCTTGAGGCCGTCTTCATCGGTGGCCGAGGCAATGCGCTTGTACAGAATCAGGCGGGCGTGGACATCCGGCAGGTAGTCTTCCGGAATCAGCGCCGGTACCCGCAAGTTGACTTCCGGGCCACCGCCTAGCGGTTGATCGAGGTTCGGTTGCTCGCCCTTGCGGATCGACTTCACTGCGCGCTCGAGCATTTCCATGTACAGCGTGAAACCGACAGCCTGGATCTGCCCGCTCTGTCCGTCACCGAGCAGTTCACCGGCGCCACGGATTTCCAGGTCGTTGGTGGCGAGGACGAAGCCCGCGCCGAGGTCCTGGGTGTTGGCAATCGCTTCCAGGCGCTTTTCCGCGTCCGGGGTGATTTGCTGGCGCGGTGGCGTCAGCAGGTAGGCGTACGCCTGGTGGTGGCTGCGTCCGACCCGGCCGCGCAACTGGTGCAACTGTGCCAGGCCGAACTTGTCGGCGCGTTCGATGATAATGGTGTTGGCGCTCGGTACGTCGATGCCGGTCTCGATGATGGTCGAGGCGATCAGCACGTTGAAGCGCTTGTGATAGAAGTCGCTCATCACCTGTTCGAGTTCGCGTTCGCGCATCTGCCCGTGACCGATGCCGATTCGTGCTTCCGGTACCAGTTCGGCGAGGTCGGCGGCGCATTTCTCGATGGTCTTCACGTCGTTGTGCAGGTAATAGACCTGACCGCCACGCAGCAGCTCACGCAGCAGGGCCTCCTTGACCGTGCTCTTGTTCTGCTCCATGACGAAAGTGCGTACCGACAGGCGACGGGCCGGCGGTGTGGCGATGATCGACAGGTCGCGCATGCCCGACACCGCCATGTTCAGCGTGCGCGGAATCGGCGTGGCGGTGAGGGTCAGGATGTCGACTTCACTGCGCAGCGCCTTGAGCTGTTCTTTCTGGCGCACGCCGAAACGGTGTTCCTCGTCGATGATCACAAGGCCCAGGTTTTTGATTTTGACGTCGTCCTGCAGCAGCTTGTGCGTGCCGATGACGATGTCGATCTTGCCTTCGGCCAGGTCCGCGACGGCCGCGTTCACTTCCTTGGCCGACTTGAAGCGGCTCATCACTTCCACGGTCACCGGCCAGTCGGCGAAGCGGTCGCGGAAGCTGTTGTAGTGCTGCTGGGCGAGCAGGGTGGTCGGTACCAGGATCGCCACCTGACGACCGCCGTGCACCGCGATGAACGCGGCGCGCATCGCCACTTCGGTCTTGCCGAAGCCGACGTCGCCGCACACCAGGCGATCCATGGGCTTGGGCGCGAGCATGTCGTCGCGCACCGCTTCGATGGTGGTTTGCTGGTCCGGGGTTTCTTCGAACGGGAAGCCGGCGCTGAAGGTGGCGTAGTCGGCTTTCGGATCGGCGAAGGCGTAGCCTTCACGGGCTGCGCGACGTGCATAGATGTCGAGCAACTCGGCGGCCACGTCGCGCACCTGTTCGGCGGCCTTGCGCTTGGCTTTCTGCCAGGTCTCGGAGCCGAGGCGGTGCAGCGGGGCCAGGGCGTCGTCGCTGCCGGTGTAGCGGGCGATCAGGTGCAGGTTGGCCACCGGCACATACAGCTTGGCGCCTTCGGCGTATTCCAGAGCGAGGAATTCAGCGGTCTGGTTGTCGATTTCCAGGGTCGCCAGGCCCAGATAGCGGCCGACACCGTGGTCGATATGCACCACCGGCGCACCTTCGCGCAGCTCGGTGAGGTTCTTGATGACCGCATCGTTGTTGGCATCGGCACGCTTTTCGCGACGGCGACGTTGCATCACGCGCTGGCCGAACAACGGGCTTTCGGCAACCAGGGCCAGGGCCGGGTCGTCGAGCTGCAGGCCTTCATCGAGTGGCGCGATGGTAATCGCCAGGCGCTCCTTGCCGGCGACAAAGTCCGGCCAGCTGTCGACGGTTTTCGGGCGCAGCTTCAGGCGTTCCAGCAGTTCCAGCAGCACTTCGCGGCGGCCTGCGGATTCGGCGGTAAACAGCACGCGTCCTGGGAATTCGTCGAGGAAACCAGCCAGTGCCGCCAATGGCTGGGTGGCCTTGGCTTCGATGGCCAGGTTCGGCAGTTCTCGAGCCGGGAAGCGCTCGCGGCCGCCACCGCTTTCAATGTCCTGCTGGCTGGCCACTACGCGCGGCCAGTTCTTCAGGCGCGCGAAGCAGTCTTCCACTGGAAGGAACAGCTCGGCTGGCGGTAATAAAGGACGGGATGGATCGACACGGCGCTCTTCATAGCGATTGCGCACATCGTTCCAGAAATTCTCGGCGGCCTGTTCGATGCCCGGCAGGGAAAACACTTGCGTGTCCTGTGGCAGGTAATCGAACAGCGTCGAGGTTTCTTCGAAGAACAAGGGCAGGTAGTACTCGATACCGGCCGGGGTGATCCCGCTGTTCAAGTCCTGGAAGATCGGGCAGCGACGGAAATCGACATCGAAGCGCTCGCGAAAACGCGCCTTGAAGCGGGTCACGGCTTCTTTCTCCAGCGGGAATTCCTTGGCCGGCAACAGTTTGACCGAGTCGACCTTGTCGATGGAGCGTTGATTCTCCGGGTCGAAGGTGCGCAGGGTTTCGATTTCATCGTCGAACAGGTCGATGCGGTATGGCAGCTTGCTGCCCATCGGGAACAGGTCGATCAACGAGCCGCGGACCGTGAACTCGCCATGCTCGTACACGGTATCGACATAGCGATAACCGGTGGCTTCAAGCCGGGTGCGCATTTGCTCGACGTCGAGCTTCTGGCCGACATCCAGCACCAAACTGCTGCCGAGCAGGAATTTGGTGGGCGCCAGGCGGTGCAGGGCCGTGGTGATCGGCACCACCAGCACGCCATGACTCAACTCCGGCAGTCGATAGAGCGCCGAGATACGTTGGGAAATGATGTCCTGGTGCGGTGAGAACAGGTCGTAGGGCAGGGTTTCCCAGTCAGGAAAGTGCAATACGGGCAAATCCGGGGCGAAGAAACCCAGCTCCTGTTCCAGCCGTTCGGCACTTTGGCTGTCGGCGGTCAGCAGCAGGGTAAAGCGCTTGGCAGCGCTGGCGGCCTCGGCAATGGCCAGGCTCAGGGCGGCACCGGGCAGGTTGCCCCAGTGCTGTTTACCTGCCGCGGCAGGGAGAAGCGGTAGACGCAGAACGGGCACGGAAGGTTGAGCTCCAAGCGTTGCGACAAAGTCGGTAATTGTAGCGGTCAACGATGCCGCCTGTCAGTTGCTGACTGTGTCTAAAGCACGGGTTTGGCGAAATGTAGTGGTAAAGACAAAATTCTGCGCTTTTTTACCTAGAATTAATGAATATGTAGTGGCAAAAACAACGAGTGTTACGGAGGGTTACGGATAAGGAGATTTTGGCTCCAAAAAATTGACTGTGCTGAAAGCCCCGGTTTTATTGGGCTTGAGCGAGGCGTAATTTTTTTGAACGACGATTTGTTACGTAAAGCACGACGGGCGCGCATTGCTACCGCTGTCACTCGGCGGCATAATGTAGCCCCTTTTTTCTGCCCCTACATGTGGAAGGTTCCCGTGACTCAGAAGCCCGACCAGTGTCTTGGTGAATGGATCGACCGTGAAGCACTCGCAGAAGCGATGATTCCGCTTATCGGTCAGCTCTACCGCAATAACAACGTGGTGAGCTCGATCTATGGCCGCAGCCTGATCAACCGCTCGGTGATTTCGATCCTCAAAGCACACCGCTTTGCCCGTCATCGCCAGACCGACGAAACCGAACTCTCCGTCCACGAAACATTCCCGCTGCTCAAAGCGATGAGCGAGCTCAAGCTCGGCGCCGCCTCGGTAGACCTGGGCAAGCTGGCGGGCAAATTCAAGGCCGAAGCCAATGGCCGTAGTGCCGAGCAGTTCGTCCGTGAAGAGCTGGCCGACGTGGTTGGCCAGCAGAACGCTTCCGCCCGCAAAGGCACCGACGTTGTCCTGTACGGCTTCGGTCGTATCGGCCGTCTGCTGGCACGCATCCTGATCGAGAAAACCGGTGGTGGCGACGGCCTGCGCCTGCGCGCCATCGTTGTCCGCAAGGGCGCCGAGAACGACCTGGTCAAGCGCGCCAGCCTGCTGCGTCGTGACTCGGTCCATGGTCCGTTCGATGGCACCATCACCATCGACGAAGCCAACAACACCATCACCGCCAACGGCAACCTGATCCAGGTTATCTACGCCAAGAGCCCGGCCGAAGTCGACTACACCCAGTACGGCATCGAAAATGCGCTGATCGTCGACAACACCGGTGTGTGGCGTGACGCCGACGGCCTGGGCCAGCACCTGGCCTGCCCGGGCGCTGCCCGCGTAATCCTCACCGCACCTGGCAAGGGCGCGCTGAAGAACATCGTTCACGGCATCAACCACGGCGACATCAGCCCTGACGACAAGATCATCTCGGCGGCTTCCTGCACCACCAACGCCATCGTGCCGGTGCTCAAGGCAGTCAACGACAAGTACGGCATCGTTAATGGCCACGTCGAAACCGTTCACTCGTTCACCAACGACCAGAACCTGATCGACAACTTCCACAAGGGCAGCCGTCGTGGCCGCGCCGCGCCGCTGAACATGGTCATCACCGAGACCGGTGCCGCCACCGCAGCCGCCAAGGCGCTGCCAGTGCTCAAGGGCAAGCTGACCGGCAACGCGATTCGCGTTCCTACGCCGAACGTGTCGATGGCCATCCTGAACCTGAACCTGGAAAAGGCCACCACCCGCGAAGAGATCAACGAGTACCTGCGCCAGATGGCCATGCACTCGGAACTGCACAAGCAGATCGACTACGTGAGCTCCCAGGAAGTGGTTTCCACCGACTTCGTTGGCTCGCGCCACGCAGGCGTAGTGGACGCTGAAGCGACCATCACCCAGGATAACCGCGTTGTTCTGTACGTTTGGTACGACAACGAGTTCGGTTACAGCTGCCAGGTGGTTCGCGTGATGGAAGACATGGCCGGTGTAAACCCGCCAGCATTCCCGCGCTAAGCCTTAGCTGCACATGAAAACGCCCCGGCCTTGGTCGGGGCGTTTTTGTTTGTACGTTTCCGTAGGAGCGAGCTTGCTCGCGAAAAAATCACAGGCGGCGCGGTTCTCCAGGCAGCGCGCGTCATCATTCACGTCCTTCGCGGGCAAGCCCGCTCCTACAGAGGTGGCGCATAATGGCGTGCCATGGCGTTGTGTCAGGGGCATGGTCGGGAGATGCAGCATTTGTTGATCCGGTGGCGGAGCATTTTCTTTGTGCTGTTCGGCATGTTGGCGGCCTGCGGCAATGGTGACTCCCTGGAAGCCTTGGGCGGACCGACCATGGGCAGCACTTGGTCGATCAAATACGTCCGTCACGCCGGTCTTCCCGCTCCGGCAGTCGTCCAGGTTGAAGTCGAAAAGATCCTGGCCGAGGTCGACCGGCAAATGTCGACTTACCGCAGCGATTCCGACATCGAACGCTTCAACGCATTGCCGGCCAACCGTTGTCAGGTGATGCCTGCGCCGATCCTCGAACTGGTCCGTGTGGGCGAGCAACTGTCGGTGCAAAGCGACGGTTCCTACGATCTGACGGTGGAGCCGTTGCTGAACCTCTGGGGATTTGGTCCGCAGGCCCGTGAGGAAAAGGTCCCGACCGCCGAAGCGCTCGCTGAAGTCCGCAAGCGCGTCGGCCACCAACATTTGCGCATCGATGGCGACCAGCTGTGCAAGGATGCCGCCGTCGAGGTCGATTTCAACAGCATCGCCGCCGGTTATGCGGTGGACAGGATTGCCGCAAGGCTCGAGGCCATGGGCATTCACGATTATCTCGCCGAAGCCACTGGGGAGCTCAAGGCGTCCGGCAGGAAGGCTGACGGTTCGCCATGGCGTGTTGCACTGGAAGAGCCTCGGGATGACCGGCAGGTGGCCGAGCGCGTCATGCTTGTCGACGGTTATGGCCTGTCCACCTCCGGCGATTACCGGAATTACTTCGAGCAGGGCGGTCGGCGTTTTTCCCACACCTTCGATGCGCGTACCGGTGCGCCGGTCTCACATGGCCTGGCGTCCGTCACGGTCATTCATCCTTCGGCGTTGATGGCCGACGGCTTATCGACGTTGTTGCTGATTCTCGGCCCGGAGCGCGGTTGGGACTACGCAGAAAAGCACGATATCGGTGCATTTTTTGTGATTCGTGCCGATACAGGTTTCGTCACACGCAGCAGTCACGCTTTTGAACGCCTCAGTGGCGAAAAAGCCAAGTGATTGTGGCGATTTGAGCATTGAAAACTGGCGTTGTAGTGCAGGCAAAAGTAGCCTACGACGCGACCAAGGGTTAATGTGCGCGGCGTTGACGCTTCTATAGACTGTGTCCGGGTTCTGCACTGGCCCCAAATTGTTCCTTCATGCCACAGATTGGCGTGATTTAGCCGCAGGTGCCGAGGGTGCCGCGGCCTGTTCTGAGGAGTACGCATGGCTGTCTACAACTACGACGTGGTGGTGTTGGGTTCCGGCCCGGCGGGGGAAGGCGCGGCAATGAACGCCGCCAAGGCAGGGCGCAAGGTGGCGATGGTCGATAGCCGTCGCCAGGTCGGCGGCAACTGCACTCACTTGGGCACCATCCCGTCCAAGGCACTGCGTCACTCGGTGCGGCAGATCATGCAGTTCAACACCAACCCGATGTTCCGGGCCATTGGTGAACCGCGCTGGTTCTCGTTCCCGGACGTGTTGAAAAGCGCCGAGAAAGTCATCTCCAAACAGGTCGCTTCGCGTACCGGCTACTACGCGCGTAACCGCGTCGACGTGTTCTTCGGCACCGGCAGCTTCGCCGACGAGCAAACCATCGAAGTGGTCTGCGCCAACGGCGTGGTCGAAAAACTGGTGGCCAAGCACATCATCATCGCTACCGGTTCGCGTCCTTATCGTCCGGCGGACATCGATTTCCACCACCCGCGTATCTACGATAGCGACACCATCCTCAGTCTCGGCCACACCCCACGCAAACTCATCGTTTACGGCGCTGGCGTGATCGGTTGCGAATACGCCTCGATCTTCAGCGGTCTGGGTGTGCTGGTCGAACTGGTGGACAACCGTGGTCAGTTGCTGAGCTTCCTCGATTCGGAAATTTCCCAGGCCCTGAGTTATCACTTCAGCAACAACAACATCACGGTTCGCCATAACGAAGACTATGACCGCGTCGAAGGCGTGGACAATGGCGTAATCCTGCACCTCAAGTCCGGCAAGAAGATCAAAGCCGACGCCTTGCTCTGGTGCAACGGTCGTACCGGCAACACCGATCAGTTGGGTCTGGAAAACATCGGCGTGAAGGTCAACAGCCGTGGCCAGATCGAAGTCGACGAGGCGTACCGCACCTGCGTGCCGAACATCTACGGCGCCGGTGACGTGATCGGCTGGCCAAGCCTGGCCAGTGCCGCCCACGACCAGGGGCGTTCGGCTGCTGGCAGCATCGTCGATAACGGTAGCTGGCGCTTTGTGAACGACGTGCCGACCGGCATCTACACCATTCCGGAGATCAGCTCGATCGGCAAGAACGAGCAGGAGCTGACCCAGGCCAAGGTGCCATACGAAGTGGGCAAGGCGTTCTTCAAGAGCATGGCGCGGGCGCAGATCGCCGGCGAGCCGCAAGGCATGCTGAAGATCCTGTTCCACCGTGAGACCCTGGAAGTGCTGGGCGTTCACTGCTTCGGTTATCAGGCGTCGGAGATCGTGCACATCGGTCAGGCGATCATGAACCAGCCGGGCGAACTGAATACGCTCAAGTACTTCGTCAACACCACGTTCAACTACCCGACCATGGCCGAAGCCTATCGGGTAGCGGCGTACGACGGCCTCAACCGGCTTTTTTGAGCGGCTCCGGCCGGTGGCCTGAGCCGGCCGGGGAGACCGATTTCAGCAATTCTCGAGCGTGGCGGTGGCCAAACCGGGAAAGTCTGTAATCAGGCTGTCAACGCCGAAGTCGGCGAGTCTGCGCATCAGCGCAGGCTCGTTGACGGTCCACACCGACACATGCAGCCCCTGACGCTGCGCCCGTTGCAGGCGTTCCGGCGTGCACAGGGTCCAGTTCAGCGCCAGAATCTCACAGCCATAGCTGGCCGCGACCTTCAGCGGGTCGAGCCAGGCATACTCGGCGACCAGCCCGCGGGATACGTCCGGGACCAGTTCCAGTGCTGCCTTCAATACTTCGCGTGAACTCGATGTAATGGTCACCTTGTCCATCAGGCCATGACGCTGGACCATTTCGCGAATCGCCAGCACGGTGGTTGCGGCACGCATCCGTGATGCGCTTTTGACTTCCAGCTGCCAGTGATCGAAGTCGCATTTCTCGAACAGTTCTTCCAGCGTCGGAATCGGGCAGGGCTTGATCCAGCCCGGGCCGCCCTTGCGTGCGTCATAGGTCACAAGCTCGGCCGCCGTGTGTTCGACGACCTTGCCGCGACGGTCAGTGGTGCGTTTGAGGGTCGGGTCGTGGATGACCATCAGCTCGCCGTCCATGGACAGGTGCAGGTCCAGTTCGCAGCGACGCACGCCGTGCTTGAGACATTCCTGAAAGCTGGTCAGGGTGTTTTCCGGTGCTTCGCCCTTGGCGCCGCGATGGCCGTAGATGAGGGTCACGGTTCTTCCTTAAATTAATTGCCTGATTCGAGTAGTTCGCGGGCCAGGCGTCGTTCCTGGGCCTGCTTTTGCAAGATGTGGCGGGCCAACAGTTGGCGCTGGGCGTCGGTCAGGTGCTCGAACTCGGTACCGACGTCATAACCATCGCCCTTGCGGTCGCAATGGGTGACGCGAGCGCGCAATAGCAGGCCCAGGGCTTGCGGCATCAGCACCAGCTTGACCGACAGGCGTGCGCCGGTGGTTATGGGCGATGGATGCTGAAAGTCGATGCCGCCTTCGGAGATGATCACCGGCTGCGGCTCGCCGATTTGCCCGAGCACAGTGATGGCGATCACCTGGCTCAGCAAATCGATGCGTTTGTTCTGGGATTTGAGGAATGCGGCGGTCGTCCGGTCGCGTTCGCTGATCTGGCGCAACAGGTGTTGCGACTCGAATTCGCTCAGGTGCAGTTCGCTGAGCAAGTTGAAGAGCGGGGAAGCATCTTGCAACACTTCCTGGCCTGCCGCTTCAGTAGCGGTCAGGGGCCGAATTTCCAGTGCGATCGTATCCTCGATACGGTAGTATTCGCGGCGATCTTCTTCATCTAATGTCGACATGGCGAACCCATGGTAGCGGCGGTGGTCTGAGTGTAAAGCTGGTTATCGACCCCCGCCACAAGGACGTTCCTTTTCCCTCCGAACAAGCCCCGACATGTTCAGACCTCTCTTCGTATTTATCGGCACGCGTTACACCCGTGCAAAGCGTCGCAATCATTTTGTGTCATTCATTTCCCTGACTTCGATGATCGGGCTCGCCCTTGGCGTGGTCGTGATGATCGTGGTGCTGTCGGTGATGAACGGCTTCGATCATGAGATGCGCACCCGTGTGCTGGGCATGGTGCCCCACGCGACCATCGAGTCCGGCGAGCCGATCAGCGATTGGCAAAACCTGGCGGCCAAGGTCAAGCAAAACCCGCAGGTGACGGCCGTGGCGCCGTTTACGCAAATGCAGGGTTTGCTGACCAATAACGGCAAGGTCTCGAAAGTCCTGCTCAATGCCATCGACCCGGCGCAAGAGCGCCAGGTGTCGATCATCGATCACTTCATGACCCAGGGGAAACTCGACGATCTGGTGCCGGGTGAGTTCGGCATCGTCATCGGCGACAAGGCCGCGGCCAAGCTCGGTGCGGCCGTCGGCGACAAGCTGACCTTCGTTGCCCCGGAGGTCACCGTGACCCCGGCCGGGATGTTCCCGCGCATGAAGCGTTTTACCGTGGTCGGCATTTTCCATGTCGGCGCCGGTGAGCTCGATGGCTATCTCGGCGTCACCAACCTGCAGGATCTGGCCCGGCTGCATCGCTGGAAACCGGATCAGGTCCAGGGCCTGCGCCTGAAGTTCGACGACCTGTTCCAGGCACCGCGTACCGCATGGAGCATCGCCCGCGATCTTGGTGAAGACCGCTACTATGCCCGGGACTGGACCCGTACCCACGGTAACCTGTACCAGGCGATCCGCATGGAAAAAGCCATGATCGGCCTGTTGTTGCTGCTGATCGTTGCCGTCGCGGCGTTCAACATCATTTCCACGCTGGTGATGGTGGTGAACGACAAGAAGGGCGACATTGCGATCCTGCGCACACTGGGCGCTACGCCGGGTACGATCATGCGCACGTTCATGGTGCAGGGCACCGTGATTGGCGTGGTCGGCACGGCCATTGGCGCCGTGGTCGGCATCTTCGCCGCGTTGAATGTCAGTGCCGCGATCTCGGCCCTCGAAGGCCTGATCGGTCACAAGTTCCTCAACGCCGACGTGTACTTCATCGATTACCTGCCGTCGCAGGTGCAGAGCCAGGACGTCGTGATGGTCTGCTCCGCGGCGTTGGTCCTGAGTTTCCTCGCCACCCTGTATCCAGCCTGGCGTGCCGCGCGCACCCAGCCGGCGGAGGCGCTACGTTATGAGTGAGTCGGGCATGAGTGATAAAGCAATCTTGAGCTGCCGCAACCTGGGCAAATCCTACGAGGAAGGTCCGGAGTCGGTAGAGGTTCTGGCCGGTCTGCAACTGGAAATGCATCCGGGCGAGCGTGTGGCGATTGTCGGCAAGTCGGGCTCGGGCAAAAGTACCTTGCTCAATCTGCTGGGCGGCCTCGATACACCGACCAAGGGCAGCGTCTGGCTCGACGGCGAAGAACTGTCGGCGCTGAGCGAGAAGAAACGCGGCCTGTTGCGCAATCGCGCCCTCGGCTTCGTGTACCAGTTCCACCATCTGCTGCCGGAATTCACCGCCCTGGAAAACGTCTGCATGCCGCTGCTGATCGGCAAGACGGCGATCCCTGAAGCGCGTCAACGTGCCACGGCATTGCTGGAGCGGGTAGGGCTGGGCCATCGTCTGGAGCACAAGCCGGCCGAATTGTCCGGTGGTGAGCGTCAGCGTGTAGCCATCGCCCGCGCCCTGGTGAACACACCGGGCCTGGTGATGCTCGACGAGCCGACCGGCAACCTCGACGCCCACACCGCCCAGGGGATCCAGGACTTGATGCTGGAGCTCAGCACCTCGATGCGCACGGCGTTCCTGGTGGTGACCCACGACATGAACCTGGCCCGCCAGATGGATCGCGTCCTGCACCTGCAGGAAGGTTGCCTCACTCCTATCTGATTGGCTGAAGCCCGATGCCTGAAAGGGTGTCGGGTCTTTTATTCTTATACGGTGCCCCAGCGAATGTTCAGACCGTTATCGATCTTTATCGGCACGCGCTATACCCGCGCCAAGCGCCGCAATCGCTTTGTTTCCTTCATCTCGATGACCTCGATGATCGGCCTCGCCCTCGGCGTGCTGGCGATGATCGTGGTGTTGTCGGTGATGAACGGCTTTCAGCGCGAAATGAGCTCGCGCATCCTCGGCATGGTGCCTCACGCCACCATCGTCGGCGTCAACCCGATTGACGACTGGAAGCCGGTGGCAGCGGCGGCGATGAAAAATCCGCAAGTGACGGCGGCGGTGCCGTTCACCGAGATGGAAGGCATGCTCTCTTACAAGGGCACGATGCAGCCAATCCAGGTCAGCGGTGTCGACCCGGCGCTGGAAGGCCAGGTGTCGATCGTCGCCAAGCACATCGTTCAGGGCAGCCTCGAAGCCCTGAAGCCGGGCGAGTTCGGCGTGGTGATCGGCGAGATCACGGCGCGCCGCTTCCGCTTGAACGTCGGCGACAAGATCACCCTGATCGTGCCGGAAGTCAGCAATGCGCCGGGCGGCATTACCCCGCGTATGCAACGGCTGAATGTGGTCGGCGTGTTCAAGGTCGGTGCCGAACTGGATGGCACGATGGCGCTGATCCACATGGCCGATGCCGCGCAGATGCAGCACTGGGAGCCGAATCAGGTGCAGAGCGTGCGCCTGGCGGTGAAGGACCTGTATGCCGCGCCACAAGTGTCGAGCGATATCGCCACGGGGTTGGGCGCCGCCTACAAGGCTGACGACTGGACCCACACCCAGGGCAGCCTGTTCAGCGCAATGAAAATGGAAAAAACCATGATCGGCCTGCTGTTGCTGATGATCGTCGCGGTGGCGGCGTTCAACATCATCGCGACCCTGATCATGGTGGTGAACGACAAGGGCGCGGACATCGCGATCCTGCGTACCATCGGCGCCACGCCGCGGGAGATCATGGCGATCTTCATGGTGCAGGGCACTGTGATCGGGATCGTCGGCACCTTGATCGGTGGTGTGCTGGGCGTGATTGCCGCGTTGAACGTCAGTGCGATGGTGGGCTGGATCGAGCGGGTCAGCGGGCAGCACATCTTCAGTTCCGATGTGTATTTCGTCAGCAACCTGCCGTCCGAGCTGCAAGGCGCTGACGTGGCGCTGATCTGCACGGCGGGCTTCGTCATGAGCTTCCTGGCCACGGTTTACCCGGCATGGCGGGCTGCGAAGATCGAGCCGGCTACCGCTCTGCGCTATTCGTAAGACCGGACACCGCCAGCTCTTCGTAGGAGCTGGCTTGCCAGCGAAGAGGCCGGGCCTGCCAACCTCTATGTCACTTGCGTAAACCGCTTTCGCTGGC
>NZ_AKJJ01000142.1:0-35950 GCF_000282395.1 Pseudomonas sp. GM55
AATCCGTCGATGGATGCGCCGGCCACTATCGGCGGCACCGCCTTCAGCAATGGCAGCGGCGTGCTGGGCGTCAACCAGGGCGCCGGGGCGAACAACCAGATGGCCAACGCGATGCGCATCAGCATCAGCGCTGCACCGCAAGCCGTAGACGATAGCGCCCTTTCTCAACAGAACGTGGCGTTGTTACCGAACTCGGGAGCAACTGGTACCCCAAACGGCAGTCGCCAGGTCGTGACAAGCGACCAGGCCTTCACCGGCAGCCGGGGAGTGATCCAGGTGAACCAGAGTGCCGGGGTGGGGAACCGAATGGCGAACACCCTGACCATCCGGGTCACTGACTGACCCCCGATACAGTGCGATTAGGGAAGTACTAACACTTGACCAACTGATGAGCACGGAGAAACACCATGAACCCGACAACTGCTCTCAAACCACTGGCTTTCGCCCTGGCGGCATTGATGGCGTTCGCAGCACAGGCTGATCCCGTGCAGGGCAATGGACAGGGCAGCAACCAACCGCCTGATGGCCCGTCGCTGGATCAGATTCTGCAGATTACCGCAGGCGCCGGGGCCGCCGTGCTGGACTCGCAGGAAAGCAGTGACAGCGGGGTAGTGAACCGGGGCACCAAAAACGACGCCAAAATCGATAACTCCCTGAACAACTCCAACGGCAACATGGGCGCCAACGTTGCAGCCGGTAACGGCAACCAGCAAGACAACGCCGCCGCCCTTGCCACGGCTGACGAAGCCTTCATCTTCGGCTCCGCCGTCACCGTCTCCAGCGCGACTCAGAAGAGCACCGGCAACACCGCCAGGAACCACTCCAACACCAACAACACAACGCTCAATAACTCTGGCAACAGCGGTTCCGGCAACATCGGCATCAACGTGACCACCGGCGACTTCAACCAACAGAAAAACAACCTGGCGATTGCCGTTTCCGGCGGCCGTGTAGCAGTAGCCGCGGCGGCGGCGAACCAAAGCACGTCCGGGCTGAAAGTCACCAACAACGCCAGGACTGATTTCGTACCCGTAGGTGTACTCGGTCTGTCCGGCATAACCACACAACAAGTGATGACGCCAGAAGGCTGGAGACCTCCTGTAACCAACAATGCTTCGATCACTGGCTCGATGAACAGCTTCTCCGGCAACGGCGGAGCCAACGTATCGTCCGGCGTCGGCAACCAGCAAAGCAACTCGCTGTCCATCGCCGCAGGCTGCAAATCATGCCCATAATCGCGACCGTCATCAAAGCCTCGGCAACGACGCTTTTCCTCGGTCTGAAGGCGTATCGTCCATGCGTAAGACGGCCCTTTTCGCCCTGCTCTGCCTGTCTGGCCTGACCCAGGCTGCACAGATGCCGGTTGCCGCCCTGCCGGGTGGCGTGCTGGTGTACAAGCACGTACAGAGTTTGCGCGAGCGCAAGTTCAGCGACATCGTCGAACAAAAAACCGATTTCAGCTGCGGCGCCGCCGCGCTGGCAACGATACTGCGCCAGGCCTATTGGCTCGACGTCGATGAGGAGCACATCATCAAAGGCATGCTGGTCACCGCAGACCAGGAGCTTGTGCGTACCCAGGGTTTCTCCATGCTGGACATGAAGCGCTACATAGAACGCATCGGCATGCGCGCCCGGGGCTACAAGATCCCGCCTGAAAGACTCGATGCAGTGACGATTCCGGTGGTGGTACTGATGGAAATTCGCGGCTACAAGCACTTCGTGGTGTTGCAGCGGGCGGACAAGAACTGGGTCTATATCGGCGACCCGGTACTCGGTCACAAACGCTACTCCCATGATGACTTTGTCAAAGGCTGGAATGGCATTATCTTCGCAATCATCGGTCCCGGTTACGACAAGACCAATGCGTTACGCAGTCCACCGGAACCGCTGACAGCCAAGAACAAGATGGATAATTTCAACCCGGTCAAAGATGCCGAGTTGATGGATTTTGGCTTCATACAGAGCGACTTCTTTTAATCGCCAACAAGATGATAGGGGGCAGGATGCTCCGGGAGCAGCAAATGAAAACCTCGTATTGGGTGGTCGCTACTTGTCTGGCAGCGACCACTTCAGGTTTTGCTGATGAGTTCAGACCCATCGAAGTCAAGGACCAGGAACTGGCCGAGTTGCGTGGCCGGTATGTAATGCCGGGGCGGATCATCAGCTTCGGCGTTGTCATGAGCAGTACCTGGCGCAACGCCAGTGGTGATCTGATCGGGGCCTCCAGCTCGATGCAGCTACAAGCCGCAACGGTCAAGCCCGAGTTCTATGTTTCAACCATCAAACAATCCGGTAAAGGCAGTTCGCACAACGAGGGTACCGGTAACGTGATGGGTGGCGCCGAACTGAACACCTCTCGGGGCATCACCCAGGTCACACGGGCCGCAGGCGATGGCAACCGCTCAAACAACAACATCGCCATCAACGTCAAAGAGGCCCGCACGGCCCCTGCACTGGTGCCGAGCCAGGGCCAGGCGCTGGTAGCCGGTCAAACCATTACCGGCAGCAATGCTGCAGGCAGTGTCGCGGTGTCCGCTACGAGCGGTGGTGTTCAGATGGCTATTACCGCTAACAACAACCAGGGCACAAGCCTGCAACAGGTCGCCCAAGGCGGGTTGCTGCAAAACACCCGGTTGCTGGGCAGCAGCAATGTGGTCGATAACATGACTCAACTCAACGTAGTGCTCAACAATAATGGCCCGAGTGCTGGTGTATTGGAGTGCAACCTGAACCAACTCGCTGCATTACGAACCCAGGGGTATTGAACTACGCTGAGTCTCGAGCATTGGGCACAAATGGACGGCTTATTTCATGTACCGATCAGTATCACTGCGTGCAGTCATATGCCTGAGCACTCTACTCCCGGCGACGATGCTACAGGCGGCAACTGACGCGGATGTGGAGGCTCTCAAACAACAACTTCAAGAGTTGAAGCAGCGATACGAAGTACAGCAAAAGGCCCTGGCGGTTCTCGAACAGCGGGTCCGCCAGGTCGAAGACCAGCCCGCTGCGCCTCCCCCTAAACGCCTGGTCAAGTCGCCAGCGGACCTCAAAGGCAATCCAAAAGTCGCCACCGGCACCGGCGCCGCGGCGGCTTCAGGGGGCGCAGCCGGGGGCAGCGGCAGCTCCTATGGACAATCGCTGGCCGATGACTCACAACCGGCGCAAAGCGTTTCAAACCTGTATGACGAGGCCAGCGGGTTCTTCGGCGGTGGCAAGTTCAGCTTCGAAACCGGGATAACCTACTCCCGATACGATACCCGACAACTGATCCTCAACGGTTTTCTCGCCCTGGACTCGATCTTCCTCGGCGCCATCAACCTGGACCGGATCAAGGCCGACACCTGGACGCTTGACCTCACCGGCCGCTACAACTTCAACAATCGCTGGCAGTTCGACCTGAACGTGCCGGTGGTCTACCGTGAGTCCACGTATCAGTCCGGTGGCGGCAATAACGGCACTGCCAACGTCACGACCGAAGATACCGTCAAAGAAGACCCGACCATTGGTGACGTCAACTTCGGTATCGCCTACAAATTCCTCGACGAATCGGACAACACGCCGGATGCCGTGGTGACGTTGCGCGTCAAGGCACCGACCGGCAAAGACCCGTTCGGCATCAAACTGATTCGGGTGGCCGATAACTCCAACCTGGCCGTGCCTGAATCCTTGCCCACCGGGAATGGCGTCTGGTCGATCACCCCGGGGATCTCTCTGGTCAAGACGTTCGATCCGGCGGTGCTGTTCGGCAGCCTGTCCTACACGCACAACCTGGAAGAGTCTTTCGACGACATCAGCTCCAACCCGGCGGTCAAGACACCGGGCAAAGTCCGCATTGGCGACAGTTTCCAGATCGGCGCCGGTATTGCGTTCGCCTTGAACGAAAAGATGAGTATGTCGTTCTCGGTCTCTGACCTGGTGCAACGCAAAAGCAAGCTCAAGGAAGATGGCGGGGATTGGCAATCGGTGGTGTCCAGCGATGCCAACGCCGGTTACTTCAACATCGGCATGACCATTGCGGCCACCAACAACCTGACCATCGTCCCCAACCTGTCCATCGGCATGACGGACGATGCCCCGGACTTCCAGTTCAGCCTGAAATTCCCTTACTACTTCTAGGCGATTCCTTAGACCACTACAAGGTGCTCTTTTCCAGGCGCGCCAGTACGCCGCAGGCGCATGGATGACTCTCCCTGCACAAGTCCAGAGGCGCAAACGCACTTCATACCGAAGAGCTCAACGCCTTGAGAACAGCGCGTATCGCAATGGAAAGGTGCATAAAACCTGACTTACGTTGCCGCTATCAAACCAAGGCCAGGCCGGATACCTGCTGAGAGGCCGGGATATAGCAAGTGGAAATACTGTCCAACTGCTTGATGACGAGAGATGAAATTGGGTTAGCCTTGCGCCGGTTGAGCACTTGATGAACGGAGCACCAGCGATGTCGCCGATCGAGAACACCGAGGAAAGTTATGGAGTGATTGCGATCCTGTTCCACTGGTCGATGGCTCTTCTTGTTATTGGCCTCGTAATATTGGGTCTCTACATGGTCACGCTTCCTGATGTCGCTTTTAATACGGAAAAGATCTACCTGATTTTCTACCATAAGGCGTTCGGCATATTGGTGCTAATGCTACTCGTACCGCGTTTGGCATGGCGTTTAACTCAAATACTGCCGCAACTGGCTGCACACCTGCCTGACTGGCAAAAAATCGCCGCTCAATTTGTCCATCTTTCCTTTTATGCACTGATGTTCACCTTGCCGATGACTGGATGGCTCATGTCTTCCGCCGCTGGCATTCCAGTATCGCTCTTTGGTCTATATACGCTGCCTGATTTGATTCGTTACGACGGCTATATGTTTCAGCGATTCATCGACATCCACAGATGGTTGGGTTACATGCTCTGTTTTTTCATATTGATCCATATGGGTGCGGCACTGTGGCATCACTTTGTTTTCAAGGACGATACCTTGCGCAAAATGCTGCCTTAATGTGCTTTCTCGACTACAAATCCGGCTAATTCCCGCAATAGTTTTCCCATGGCCTCATTGGCCGCCACGACTCCCGCATAGGGGGTCCTTTCCCGCATGGGTTCCCGAACTGACAATTCCTTGGTAGCGATAACTTGATTCGTTGCCTCGCGGCTCAGATAGAAGCGCATCGCGAGTTGCAGCATCGCGGGGTCCGAAGTGAAGTCCTGCTTAAGCTCCAGGATTTCGGTGCGAAGCGCAAAAGTGTGGCGGCCGAAATGAGGGGACGGTAGAACCTCGCTGAAATGGTGGGTGTGCCGAAGTGTCTTGACGATTAAAGGTTGAATCATCTGCGATGGCGTTGCCCCCCATTCGTTCTGGCTGAAATATGCAATTTCATAAGCCTTTGTCGAATAAGCCATCTGCGTTATGGCATAGATAGACTCAGTCTCGGGGGGCAAGACCAGCAGGGTCGCGGAGTAGGTCTGTTCGCTGGGTAGATTGAGCGGGATGGAGTTCAGCACATATTTCTTCGTATCAATCTTGACCGGGGAGAGCAAGGCGCAGCCCGATAGCAAGACGACGCATAATGCAATGAGAGCCGCCCTGCCCATGGAATATTTCATTTGTTTTCCCCCGGTCCGGGTGGCGGCGACGCGGAACCACGAATCAGGATCGAGGGGTCTCGATTGATCTTGGCCGTTACCGTAGAGAGGGAAGTGGACAGATTTTCAAGGTCGGACAGGGCCTTGTGCGCTTCCGGCAAAACTTGAGTAGAGAAGGAGCTGGACAGATTTTCAAGGTCGGACAAGGCCTTGTGCGTTTCCGGCAAGATTTGCATCTGGAGCGTTCTTACGGTGTCATGGCTCAATTTCAGGAGCGGTTCAAATCCATGACTGGCGCGCTCGGTATTGGCAACGATAGCGTCCAGCTTCTTGGTATTTTCAGCCAGTGCCTTGGTGACTTGCTGCATGTTGTCGGCTGATTGCTTCAGCGACACAATAGTCTTCTCGTCGAATAGCGATTCCAGCACTTTGGCCAGTGCCTGGAAACTTTCGTTTACCTGATTTATCGAAGTATCGAGCGTCACGATTTTCGAGGGTGCCGTCGGAATAATCGGATAAGGCTCGCCCGGCCATGCGGTCAGTTGCACAGAATTGGTGCCGACGTCTTCGAGAGCAATGTATACGTAGCCGGTAAATCCTCGTGTTGCTAGTCCTCTGGAGGTAATCGTCGCCACACTGGTCGAACTAACCGGGACAGTCTTGTCGATATTCAACACGATGGCCACTGAATGCGGATTGACCAGTCTGATGCTTTTCACCTTTCCCACATCGACGCCGTGGAACTCAATCGGGGCATCGATCATGAGGCCAGAGACCGGGTCTTGGGTATAGATCTGATAGGTTGTGTATTGGCTTGATGAAAAGAAATACCAGATTCCCCCGATGACAATCGAGATAAGCAGGAACGCCACAAATGCGAGCCTTGCCTTCGTGTTGATGGGGTTTTGCATTGCGCATCGCCTCCAGGAGTTGGGGATCAGCATGGGTTCGTGCGAAACCCTCCTTATATGCACATAAGCTTTAGAGGTGGTTTTGGTGCAGATGGAAAATTGACCCAGGGCGAGTTGCTGATTTTTGCCTCAACAACGGTAAACAAGCTTAGAAGCCGAGCAGTTTTTGAAGATTTCTGACTAGCTCCCCTCTTTCATTCGTACATCCAGGCACTGACGCCCCAAGAGGAACCCGCAGGAAAAGGCATCCAGTTCCGCGACGGTTGCCACGGATGGCCTAGACCCAATCGCAGCCAGGTTTGCCTCGGCACAGGCGACGGTCAAGACTCCAGGCGCCACCACCGGCCGCAACCAAGTAGAGAAAAATGAAGCAGAACAGGATCGCCGGTTCACCGTTATTCAGCAGTGGGAACAGCCCTTTGGGGGCGTGCCCGATGAAATAGGCGAAAGCCATTTCTCCGGACAGGATAAAAGCCACCAGGCGCGTAAAAAGGCCGAACACTAGCAGCAGTCCGCCAACCGCTTCCAGCACTCCGGCAAAGCCGATCAGGGAAAACAGGCTCAACTCATCGAAAAAAGCGACATGCGGAAATGCAAACAACTTGGCGGTGCCATGCTGGAGGAACAGGAAGGCCGTGATGATCCGCAGGACACTAAGCAGGCGTGGTGCCCAAAGCGTGTTGAGTTGGGAAATGAGGGCAGACATCGACTGATCTCCTGAGCGAGGTTGAGCGCTGGATGCCACTTGGAATGGCCGTAGCGGACTGCGCAAGACTAATTGTAGTCACCGGGGGAAATACCTGGACCAAGTCGGGAAATCGCAACGGTTTTTTGTTTCAGGTTGCGGTTCAGCGAATCTGGTGCTTGTGCAACAGGCGGTAGAAGGTCGGTCGCGATACACCCAATACTTTGGCGGCGACACTCAGGTTATCGCTGTGACGATTCAATACATCGCACAACGCCTGGCGTTCGGCCCGGGACTTGTATTCTTCGAGGGTGCCCATCGGCGTGGCGAGTGTATGCGGGCTGATCAATCCCAAATCGCGGGCCTCGATCTGCCGGCCTTCGGCCAGCACCAGCCCGCGACGAACGCGGTTGGCCAGTTCGCGAACATTGCCTGGCCAGTCGTGCTTGCCCATGGCAATCAACGCGTCTTCGCTGAAACTGCGTGGGCGGCGTCCGGTTTCATGGCTGTAGAAATGGGAGAAGTGGTTGGCCAGCGTCGCCAGGTCGCCATGGCGCTCGCGCAGCGGTACGGTCGCCACTTGCAGTACGTTCAAGCGGTAATACAGGTCTTCGCGAAAGCGCTTCTTCTCAATGGCGGCTTCAAGGTCGGTATGCGTTGCCGCCAGAACCCGCACATCCACCGGAATCAGCTGACTGCCACCCACCCGTTCGATGTGTTTTTCCTGGAGGAACCGCAACAGGTTGGCCTGCAACTCCAGTGGCAGGTCACCGATCTCGTCGAGAAACAGGGTGCCGCCGTTGGCGGCTTCTATCCGTCCGATCTTGCGCTGGTGCGCGCCGGTAAATGCGCCTTTCTCATGGCCAAACAGCTCGGACTGGATCAAATGTTCGGGAATCGCACCACAATTGATCGCAATGAAGGGTTTGCTGTGCCGTTGGGACTGGCGATGCAGGGTTCGTGCGACCAGTTCCTTGCCAGTACCGCTTTCACCCCGAATCAACACCGGAGATTCGGTCGGAGCCAGTTTGCTCAACAGCTTTCGCAGCTCACGAATAGGTTTGCTGTCGCCGAGCAGTTCGTGCTCGGGCTGGTCGACATAGACCGTGCCCTGCCCGCGCAAGCGCGCCATGCCAAACGCCCGCCCCAGTGTTACCTGGACCCGGGACACATCGAATGGCAGGGTATGAAAGTCAAAAAACCATTCACAGACAAAGTCGCCGACATTTTGCAGTCGCAGCACTTCCTGATTGAGTACGGCAATCCACTCGGTGCCACTGCGGCTGATCAACTCTTTGACAGCTTCCGGGTGCTCAAGGTGATAGGGCTGCAAGCGTAGCAAACCCACGTCACAGGTTCGGTCAGCGGCGTTCTCCAGCGTGCAGCTATCAACGTCCCAACCGACTTCGCGCAGTCCCGGGATCAGACGATGGCAATCGTCGCAGGGGTCCACCACTAGTAAACGTCGTAAAGCAGGCGCATCGCTCATGACTGTTCCTTGGCGCCAAATTTAAGAAAAATTATTAAAAACAGTCATTTGGCGGGCCTGGCTGTAACACTAGCAAGAATTTGACAGGCCCTTGAACTGTTTGACTATAGAGTTGTCATAAAACCGGTTATAAGAAGCAGTTTTGATAGTTACCTAACGACTCTTTCCTTTCATTCAGCTTTCAATGTCAGTCTCATCATTGAGTATATGAAATAAAGTGGAAAATTCTTTTGATTGTGTGTGACCTAACCCCCGGTTGCGGGCATCAGTACAAGTAACCAGCCGAACGGTAAGCCCAACCGTCGGCACATCATTTGATTGGGCATACAGAGAGAAGACCTATGAACGCCCCGCTGCGTATCAACGAAGCACTTCTGATTGCCGACCGCGCATTTAAACCATTCAAATGCGTGGCCTGGGCTCCACAAGACGGTAATGGCGAACTCAGCCTGACCGTTATCGACCGCACCAGCACCAGCATTGGCCGCAAGCAGATCCCAAGCAGCGCTTATTCCGATCCGGCACAGCTCGAACTGCTGCTGGAACAGGCCCGCGCCGAATTGAGCCAGGAAGGTTACACACTGCAGTCGTGGTCGATGCCGCACTAATCGTTTTGCGGATTACCCCGGGGTAATCCGCACCCTCACCCTGTCATTAGTTGGGCTGAACGTTCTCGCCCTTCCATACCGATTACTCACGTAACTTCGAACTTTCAGGCACCCGGTACTTTGCAGGCTCGCCATTGGTTCGCAAAGACACTGTTGTGGCACACAGTGACTCTCCGTCTGTGACTTCTCACCGTTGTGCATCTCCCCATTCAGGGATTGAATAGTCTCCTTATAACGTCGCCACCCAAACTTCTGGATCCGGACGACTCGCAAGGAGATGCGGTTCATGTCAATCCAGTCCGTTATTGCCTACTCCGCAACACGGAACACCGCAGGCACCCTCGATTCGACGTTTGCCGCAAACGGCAAAACCCAAGTGTATTTCGCCGACAGCCTTTCCAGCATGGCCACCGACGTCGCAATCGATGCCCAGGGCCGTTTGCTGGTGGCTGCAAAGGTCACCATGGCCGATGGCTGCCGTTTTGGCCTGGCCCGCTTGCTGGAGGATGGTTCCGCGGACCTCGCGTTCGGCAAGCAAGGCAGCATCATCGGGCAATTCGAACCGGGATTCGAAGCCATGGGCGCCAAGGTTGTGGTCATGCCTGACGGCAATATCCTGTTGGCCGGGTTGCACTACGAAAACGCGCACCACACGCTCCCGGCCCTCGCATTGCTGGATCAGTGGGGCAACCTGGTTCAAGGCTTTGGCGATAATGGCCAGCGCGTCGTGCGATTGCCTGGCGGTCTGTCCCTGGGCATGCGTGATATCTGGTTGCCTCCCGGTGTGCCAGGCGCAGAAGCCTGCGATGTGCACGTACAACAAGACGGCCGAATCCTGATCCTGGCCAACCATTACTATGAACTGGCCGATCACGTGGGCCTGTTGATACGGCTGGATGTCGAAGGCTCGCTGGACTGCTCGTTCAATGGCCACGGCTTTGTCGTGGTACGGCACCTGTTGATGAATACCTGGCTCAGCAGTCTGACGGTACAACGCGACGGTCGGATTCTGGTGGGCGGATCGATCAACTACCCTGAAGAAGGCTTGCTGGCCCGCTATCACCCGGATGGTCGCCTCGACGAGCGTTTCGCCGTGGATGGATACATGACCTTCAAGGCGCATGGGCATGGCGCCCAGGTCAGTCAGGTGCTCCAGCAAGACACTGGCGATATCCTGTGTGTGGGCAGCAGTCATGAGCCGATGCACTGCCTGACCTTTAAAATGCACAGCGACGGCCGCCCCGACAACCACTGCAACAGTGGCCACCCGCGCTGCCTGGAAATTGGCCGCAGCGGCTGCCAGTGGAGCGCCGCGCAATTACAGCCCGATGGCTGTTTGATTACGGCGGGCGCGACCATCGGCGGCGTCGAAGCCGACTTCATTGTCGGAAGGTATCTGCCCAATGGCCGTCTCGATGGCCGCTTTGGCGCCGGCCGCGGCTTTGCCCGGACCCGCCTCGGCCCCAGCCTGGATACTGCCACCTGTGTCGCGGTGCAGGCCGATGGCAACATCGTAGCTGGCGGCTATTCGTTGCATGGCGGATACAAGGCAGTCGTCACGCGATATCTGGGCTAAACCTATGCCGTTGTGCTGCGCTTGATCTTCTCGGCTGCTTACGGCAACTTGCGCGCTTCTTAAAACAAGGAGCAGCCGATGTCCGGCTCAATGGCCCAGGCGTTCGCGCACAATTTTCTCGGGAACTCACCCCGTTGGTACAAGGCCTGCATCGTCGGCTTTCTGATTCTCAATGCCCTGGTGCTGTGGACCGCAGGCCCGGCGGCTGCCGGCTGGCTGCTGGTGCTGGAGTTCATCTTCACCCTGGCCATGGCACTCAAGTGTTATCCGCTGATGCCCGGCGGCCTGTTGTTGATTGAAGCCCTGCTGCTGAAAATGACCACACCCCAGGCGCTGTACGAGGAGTTGCTGCACAACTTCCCGGTGATCCTGCTGCTGATGTTCATGGTGGCCGGTATCTACTTCATGAAGGACTTGTTGTTGTACTTGTTCTCGCGCCTGCTGTTGGGGGTTCGCTCCAAGACCCTGCTGGCCCTGATGTTCTGCTTTTTATCAGCCTTTCTGTCGGCGTTCCTCGACGCCCTGACCGTGACCGCCGTCATAATCAGTGCCGCCGTAGGCTTTTACTCGGTGTATCACCGTGTCGCCTCGGGTAACGATCCCCGTCAGGACAGCGAGTTCAGCGACGACCAACATCTGCCTACCCTGCATCAGGGAGATCTCGAACAGTTCCGCGCCTTTCTGCGCAGCCTGCTGATGCACGGTGCCGTGGGCACCGCTCTGGGCGGTGTGTGTACGCTGGTCGGTGAACCGCAGAACCTGCTGATCGGCCATGAAATGGGCTGGCACTTCTCCGAGTTCTTTACCCAGGTTGCGCCGGTATCCCTGCCGGTACTGGTTGCCGGGCTGGTCACGTGCGTCCTGCTGGAAAAGCTGCGCGGGTTCGGGTACGGCACGCTGCTGCCGGATAACGTCCGTGCGGTGCTGGCCAACTACGCCGCCGAAGACAATGCCGAGCGCACCACTCGCCAACGTGCAGCACTCCTGGTGCAAGGCGTTGCCGCATTGATTCTGATTGCCGGGCTGGCGTTCCACATCGCCGAAGTGGGCTTGATCGGCCTGATGGTGATTGTGCTGATCACCGCCTTTACCGGCATCACCGACGAACATCGCCTCGGCACCGCATTCAAGGACGCCATGCCGTTCACCGCCTTGCTGGTGGTGTTTTTCGCCGTGGTCGCGGTGATTCACGATCAGCAACTGTTCGCCCCACTGATCCACTGGGTGCTGGCGCTGCCGGCGGATCAGCAGCCGGGCATGCTGTTCATTGCCAACGGCCTGTTGTCCGCCATCAGCGACAACGTGTTCGTGGCAACCATTTACATCACTGAAGTGAAGCGCGCATTCATGGCAGGTGAGATGACCCGTGAGCACTTCGAGACGCTGGCCATTGCGATCAATACCGGCACCAACCTGCCGAGTGTGGCGACGCCCAACGGTCAAGCGGCATTTCTGTTTTTGCTGACCTCGGCGATTGCACCGCTGGTGCGCCTGTCTTATGGGCGAATGGTCTGGATGGCGTTGCCTTACACCGTGGTGATGGGGACATTGGGCTGGTATGCAGTGAGTTACTGGTTGTAACCCCCCCCAACCCAGTGGGAGCGAGCTTGCTCGCCCCCACTGGCGTTACGTGTTATCCGAGACGGTGCCAGACGCGACCGTCACGGATGAGCAATTCTTCGCCGGCCTTGGGGCCGTTTTCCCCGGCAGGATAGCTCTGCACGCTGGAATCCTGCTGCCAGGCATCCAGGAACGGCTGCACGGCGCGCCAGCCGTTTTCGATGTTGTCGGCGCGCTGGAACAACGTCTGATCGCCAGTCAGGCAGTCATAGATCAGGGTTTCGTAGCCGGTGGACGGCTGCATCTCGAAGAAGTCCTTGTAGGCAAACCCCAGCTCGATGTTGTCCATCTTCAGGGCCTGACCGGGCCGTTTGGCCAACAGGTCGAACCACATGCCTTCGTTGGGCTGGATCTGAATGCGCAGATAGGTCGGCTGCAGTTCATCGACCTCGGTATCGCGGAACTGCGCATAGGGCGCCGGCTTGAAACAAATCACGATCTCGGTGTCGCGCACGCTCATGCGCTTGCCGGTACGCAGGTAGAACGGCACTCCGACCCAGCGCCAATTGTCGATCATGACCTTGAGGGCCACATAGGTTTCGGTATTGCTGTCGGGCGCGACCTTGTCTTCCTGGCGATAGCCCGGCAGTGCCTTGCCGTCGATCTCACCCGCGACGTATTGGCCACGCACCGAGTTGGCGCGGGCCTCCTCGACCGTCCAGGGCCTGATCGCGCCGACGACCTTGGCTTTTTCGCCACGGACCGCATCGGCGCCAAACGCGGCGGGAGGCTCCATCGCCACCATCGCGAGCAACTGGAACAGGTGATTGGGCACCATGTCCCGTAGCGCGCCGGTGTGCTCATAAAAGCTGCCACGGGTTTCCACGCCGACGGTTTCGGCGGCGGTGATCTGCACGTGATCGATGTAGTGATTGTTCCAGAACGCTTCGAACAGGCTGTTGGAGAACCGGCTGACCAGAATGTTCTGTACGGTCTCCTTGCCCAGGTAATGGTCGATCCTGTAGATCTGCCTTTCCGTCATCACCTTGAGCAGGCAGGCGTTCAAGGCCTCGGCCGTTTGCAAGTCGGAGCCGAAGGGCTTTTCGATCACTACCCTTCTGAACGCCTCGGGGGTTTCCTCCAGCAAGCCGGCGGCACCGAGGCGGCGTGCCACTTCACTGAAGAAACGCGGCGCGGTAGCCAGGTAGAACACCGCATTGCCGGTTCCGCTGTCGGCGATTTTCGCCGCCAGCGCTTGATAAGTGCTGGCGTCCAGGAAGTCGCCCTGGACGTAGCTGATGCCTTTGGCGAGCTTGGACCAGACCGCTGGATCAAGGGTGTGACCACCCTTGCCAGCCATCTCGATTCGCATGAAGTCTTCGAGCTTTTGCGCAAAGCCTTCATCGCTGATGGCGTTGTGGTCAACGCCAATGATCCGCAGTCCATCCCCGAGCAGGCCGTTGCGCTTGAGGTTATACAGCGCCGGCACCAACAGACGCTTGACCAGGTCACCGTGGGCGCCAAACAGAAACAGCGTCGTCGGTGGTGCGGGCTCAGCCTTGGATTTTCTGCGGATCGCATGGGTCATTTTTTCGAGGTCTCCACATGGCCGCCGAAGCCAAAGCGCTGGGCCGAGAGGATCTTGTCGCCAAAGGTACCTTGCCCACGAGAGCGGTAGCGGGAGAACAGCGAGTTCGACAGCACCGGCACCGGCACCGCTTGCTCCATGGCGGCTTCGATGGTCCATTGACCTTCACCGCTGTCGGCCACGGAGCCGGAGAAACCGTCGAGTTTCGGATCGCTGGCCAGGGCGTCGGCAGTCAGGTCCAGCAACCACGAGGACACCACGCTGCCACGCCGCCAGACTTCGGCAATGTCGGCGACATTCAGGTCGAAACGCTGGTCCTGCGGCAGGCTCTCGCTGTTTTTGGTCTTGAGAATGTCGAAACCTTCTGCAAACGCCTGCATCATTCCGTACTCGATGCCGTTGTGGATCATCTTCACGAAATGCCCGGCACCGGCGGGACCGGCGTGAATGTAGCCACGCTCGGCACGATCGTCGTCGGACTTGCGGTCCTTGGTGCGCGGGATGTCACCCAGGCCCGGGGCCAGGGTGGCGAACAGCGGATCGAGGCGTTTAACAGTCTCGGCATCGCCGCCGATCATCATGCAGTAACCGCGCTCCAGACCCCAGACGCCACCGGAGGTACCGACGTCGATGTAATGCAGGCCTTTTTCCGACAGGGTTTTCGCCCGGCGGATATCGTCCTTATAGAAAGTGTTGCCGCCGTCGATGATGGTGTCGCCGGCTTCGAGCAAGGTGCTCAGGGTGTCGATGGTCTCTTCGGTCGGCGCGCCGGCCGGCAGCATGACCCACACTGCACGCGGCCTTTCCAGGCCAGCGACCAGGGCTGGCAGCTCGGCGACGCCGGTGGAACCCTCGGCGGCCAGGGCTTCGACAAAGGCGGTATTGCGGTCGTAAACAACGGTGGTGTGCCCGTTGAGCATCAGGCGCCGCGCAATATTGCCGCCCATGCGGCCCAGTCCAATAATCCCGAGTTGCATGTGCTGATGCTCCCTACTACAAATTAAAGTGTGTCAAAGGTTATAGCCCAACGCGACTCATGAGGTTAGTCCAGAGCGTTGGCACGAAGTTTCCGGGCATTGTGCCCGATCCTGATGGATAACGTCGGGAATCAAACCGAAGACACAACGACCATGAAAAATAAAAAAGTTCCCTTCGGGGGCAAAAGAAATCAAAATTGGCGCCGATAGTAGATCAGCCGTTGATTTCGAGGCGGTTCTACAGTTGAGACACGCCATTTGCGAGGTGAGCAATGGGCACAGTACATACCGCACTGCCAGCACAAACCCTTTACGTCACAATCCGTCGCGATGAATTGCGCCAGTTGAAAGACGAACGCGATCAGTTGAAGCAGGAACTGGCGCAATTGCGCCTGCTGCTGCAAACCAATCAAGTGCAGCCCCTGGCTGTGACGCAACGCGCCCCACTCGCCTGACCCCCTCCTTTGAAGCGGGAGCAGTCTGCACTGCTTCCGCACTGGCTCACGCCCTGTCGCCCTTGGCAACTCACAAAATTTTCACAATTGTTACACGAAAATTACCCGTTTAGGTCGCCCGATTCCGCGCGGCCCTCGTTCGTCGTCCGTGATATCCAAGTCCCGGCGGTGGTAGTGAATTCTCGGCTGGAGCGCTGAATGTCCTTGTTTAAACGCAGTAAAACTACTGCGGCAGCTTTTGATTGGGCCGGATTCGTCTGGCTGTTTGTTTTCTTCTGGTACTTTTCCGGCATTACCCAACTACTGATCCAGCTGACTGGCACCTCCGGCTTCAGCGGATTCCGCCAGGCCTTTGTCATGAGCGCCATCTGGCTGGCGCCGATGCTGCTGTTCCCCCGGCAAACCCGTGTCATGGCCGCGGTGATCGGCATCGTGCTATGGGCGTGCTCCATGGCGAGCCTGGGTTATTTCTTCATTTATCAGCAGGAGTTTTCCCAGAGCGTCATCTTCATCATGTTCGAGTCGAACGTGGCTGAAGCCGGCGAGTACATGACCCAGTATTTTGCCTGGTGGATGGTCCCGGCATTCCTGGCCCACAGCGCTTTCTCCTGGTTCCTGTGGACGCGCTTGCGCCCGGTGTACCTGCCCCGTGGCAAGGCAATCGTGGCAGCAACGGCCATTCTGGTCGCCGTGGTCGCTTATCCGCTGATCAAGCAGACCCAGCGTACCGGTAGTTTCGCCGCCGGGTTCGAGAAGTTCGAAGCCCGCATCGAACCTGCGGTGCCATGGCAGATGGCCGTGGCCTATCACCGCTACCTGGACACCCTGGCCGGCATGCAGGACATGCTGGAAAGCGCCAGCAAGATTCCCCCCCTGCACAACTTCAAGGATGCAATGGCCAACACGCCTGCGACCCTGGTGCTGGTGATCGGTGAGTCAACCAACCGTCAGCGCATGAGCCTGTACGGCTATCCCCGGCCAACCACGCCGGAACTGGACAGGCTCAAGGATCAACTGGACGTTTTCGACAACGTCATTACCCCGCGCCCCTACACCATCGAGGCGCTGCAGCAGGTCCTGACCTTCGCCGACGAAGAAAACCCGGACCTGTACCTGTCGACGCCATCGCTGGTCAGCATGATGAAACAGGCCGGTTACAAGACCTTCTGGATCACCAACCAGCAGACCATGACCAAGCGCAACACCATGCTCACGACCTTTTCCGAACAGGCCGACGAGCAGGTATACCTGAACAACAACCGCAACCAGAACGCCGCCCAGTACGATGGCGACGTGATTGAGCCGTTCAACAAGGCCCTGGCCGATGCGGCACCGCGCAAGCTCATCGTCGTGCATTTGCTCGGCACGCACATGAGCTACCAGTACCGCTACCCGTCGACCTTCGACAAGTTCCAAAACCGCGACGGCGTGCCGGCCGGCATTCGCGATGACCAATTGCCCACATACAACAGCTACGACAATGCCGTGCTGTACAACGACTTCGTGGTGTCCAGCCTGATCAAGGACTACGCCAGGACCGATCCGAACGGCTTCCTGCTGTACCTGTCCGACCATGGCGAAGACGTGTTCGACTCTGCGGGTCACAGTACCCTGGGGCGCAACGAAAACAAGCCGACAGCACCGATGTACACCATTCCGTTCATGGCCTGGGCTTCGCCGAAATGGCGGGCAACCCATGACTGGAACCTCGCCGCTGATCTCTCGCGGCCTTACAGCAGCTCGCAACTGATCCACACCTGGGCCGATCTGGCAGGCCTGAGCTTCGACGAACTCGATCACAGCAAAAGTGTGGTCAGCGACAGTTTCAAGGCCCGGCCATTGATGATCGGCAACCCCTATGAGCGTGAGCAACGCGCGTTGATCGACTTCAGCCTGATGAAGCCGAAAACGCCACCCGCGGTCGTTCAGCAGTAATCCTTCCAGGGGCCGATTCCGGCCCCTTTTTCATGCTCCCGCGGCAGCCATGGATGCCGTTGGTGAAGTTAATTCCCATTTAACCGAATCGGCGGATAATTCCATTTCGACACTGATTCATTGACGAAAGGCATCCGACAACTCAAGTGGGAGGCATACCATGAAACGCACCGCCGTGATCCTCGCCGGCCTGATGGCACTGGGCTCGGCCAGCGCATTTGCCGAGGGTGGCGCCGAACGCATGCGCTATTACTACGAAAGTCTGCGACTGGCCCAGCAACAAGCCCTGGGCCATCCGATCCAAAGCACCGAGCTGCGGGTGCCCGACGATCAAACCGCACAAATGACTGAAACCTACAGACCGAAATGATCCATGGACCTCTGACTGCGGCTCTACAGTTGGAGAACACCGTTTGGGCGTCCTGATGGACGCCCTTTTTTATTGCGCAATGGTTTGGAGGTCACTTCATTTTCGACTCGGACGCGGTCTCGTGTAGGAGCTGGCTTGCCAGCGATTGTCGTTAACGATAACGCGTAGGAACTGAAAAAACGCGGCGCGCTTGAGACCATCGCCAGCAAGTCGGCTCCTACAAGGGACCGTGCCCACGCTGAAAATGAAGTGACCTCCAAACCAGTGAAAGCCCCAAAAAAGGTTCTTTCGAGTCAGAGGTTCTTGGTCCAGAACAGCATGCGTCCATGGGCCGGATCGAACATACCGGCGGCGAAGCCGGCCTTTTCATAGGACCCCTGCGCCACGGCATTGCCCTCCAGCACCTCGAGGGTGAGCTTGCAGCAGCCACGCTGACGGGCGATGTCCTCGACCTTTTGCAGCATCTTCTGGCTCAAGCCCAGGCCGCGAAATTTTTTCACCACCGACACATCGTGCACATTGACCAGCGGCCGGCAGGCAAAGGTCGAGAACCCCTCGAAGCAATTGACCAGCCCGGCCGGCTCGCCGCCGACAAAGGCCAGCACACTGAAGGCGTGGGGACGCCTGGCAAGCTCTGCCGGGAGTTGCGTCAGTACATGAGCTGGCAATGACTGGCCACCCCCCATCGGGTCCTCGGCGTAGTGGTTCAACACCAGACAAATAGCCTCGGCATGCACCGGATTGGTGTAACTGGCTTGAAGCACAAGAATTTCTGCGGAGTCCATTTCCATCCTCGATCACACATGAAGTAGCCCCCAGCATGTATTTCACGCTGAAGTGCCCGCTGACCATAGCGCGAGCACCGTGCCAACGACAATCGCAACCGAGGAAATCTTTTGGCGCTCAAGCGCCCCAGATCAAGGCTTCCGTCCATCCCAGCTCGGCAAAATCCTCGGCCCGCAAGTGTGACTCTCCGGCGCAGAAAAACTCGTCGAGTTGCGGTGGCTGGACCGAAGTTCCGCTGAGCATGGCGTGAACCTGGCCGCGGTGATGGATCTGGTGCTCAAACAAATGGGACAGCAGGCGCAAGCGACTGTCGTATTGCGGGGTGTCGCGGGCGATGGTCACGATTTTGCCAAGGTCGGCGTCGCGCATCTGCTCGCAGTAGGCGATCAGCCGACGGTCGACGCGGGCCTGTTCGCCAACCAGGTCCGGCGCCACCAGACAAGGCTCGTCCTCCTTGAAAAACACCCGGCAATCGGGATGGGGATCGTCGCCACGCAGTTCGCGCTCCAGGGCGTCCACATAAAACCAGTCACAGGTAAGGATGTGGTTGAGGGTGGCGCGGATAGTCGGGAAGAAGCTGACCCGCGGCGCAGCCAGTTCCTGCGGGCTCAACTGACGCCAGGCCTTGGCCAGTCGGTGATTGGCCCAGGCGTTCTGATAGGCCATGGTCAGCAAATGGTGCGACAGGGGCTGATTCATGTTCGCTGCTCCCGATCAAATCCCGATCAAACTTCGGCAAACCTCTGCAGTTGCATTTCCTGCAATCGACTGAGGGTGCGGCGGAACGGAAATTCCAGATAACCCTCGGTGTAAAGCGACGCCATTGGCACTTGCGCTTCAAGGTACAGCGGCACCTTGCGGTCGTAGCACTCGTCCACCAGGGCAATGAACCGTCGCACACCGTCGTCATGCACCGACAACTGCGGCAGCTCGCGGTCCCCCGCTGCCACCCGCTCGACACCGTCCTCGGTGCCGCGGGCAATCCGCCCGGCGCGTTTTTGCGCGCTGAGGTTGGGTACGTCACCCAACAGAATAGCGTTGTAGGTATCGCACAGCGCGATGAAATCCATGGCTGCGAAGGGTTGCTCGCACAGCGCGGCGTAACGGGTCCAGAGCACGGTCGGGCTGACCTTGACCACCTCGAGGGAACGGTAACCGACCTTGACCGGTTCGCTCGATACCGGCTGATTCACGGCCAGCCCCGAGAACACCCCGGTGAGCGCATCTGGCTGGCCAGGCTCGGCCACCCAATAACGTTGTGAGCCGGCTCCCGGATGCAGGCGATGGTCTTCCCCGCCATCCACTGCAATCACCTGCATGTGTTGCTTGATCGCCGCGATGGCGGGCAGGAAACGCTCGCGATTGAAACCGTCGGCGTACAGCTGGTCCGGTGGCAGATTGGAGGTGCAGACCACCACCACGCCCTGTTCGAACATCACCTGGAACAGGCGCCCGAGAATGATCGCGTCGCCGATGTCATTGACGAACAACTCGTCGAAACACAGCACGCGAACCTCTTCGGCCAATTCACGGGCCAGCGCCTTGAGCGGATCGGCGGTGCCGGTCAGTTGAAACGAGCGCTGATGCACCCAGCCCATGAAATGGTGAAAGTGCTGGCGCCGCGCCGGTACTCGCAGGCTTTGATGGAACTGGTCCATCAACCAGGTTTTACCGCGCCCCACCGGCCCCCACAGGTACACGCCGGAAATGGGCGAGCGGCCTCCGTGCAGCGCTTCGTGGCATTTTTGCAACGCCCACACGGCATGCTCCTGAGCCTCGTCCTGGACGAAGCCCTTTTGTTCAATGGCGTGCAGCCAGGCGCTTAAAGGGGAATGGATAGTCATGGGCGGCAGTATGCCATTGCGCATCGAAAACGCGACCAGTGATCGGCGGTTTAGTGCGCAAGGGAAAAGCACCTTGACGATATAAATTACCAGCATCATATTTATAAATGTCGCGCAACATATATAAACCCTGACGTCATCCCTCTGGAGTCATCCCATGCATTACAAAGTTTTCGGTCGTAAAACCGGCTTGCGTGTTTCCGAACTGGCGCTGGGCGCCGGTAATTTCGGTACCGGCTGGGGCCATGGCGCCGAGCGTGACGAAGCCAAACGCATTTTTGATGGCTACCTGGAAGCCGGTGGCAACTTCATCGATACCGCCAATGGCTATCAGGGCGGGCAATCCGAGGCCATGCTCAGCGAATTCATCAACGCGGAGCGGGATAGCCTGGTCATCGCCACCAAGTACACCCTCGGGACTACCCCGGCGGCCGGCATTTCCCACACTGGCAACAGCCGCAAGAACATGGTGCGCGCCGTCGAGGAAAGCCTTAAACGGCTGAAGACCGAGCATATCGACCTGTTCTGGGCCCACATGAGCGACGGCGTCACGCCCATGGAAGAGATCCTGCGCGGCTTCGACGACCTGGTCAGTGCCGGCAAGATTCATTACGCCGGGCTGTCGAACTTCCCCGCGTGGCGCATCGCCCGCGCCGACCTGCTGGCCGAGGTGCGTGGTTTTGCGCCGATTGCCGCGATCCAGGTCGAGTACAGCCTGGCCGAACGCACGGCTGAGCGTGAACAACTGCCGATGGCCGAAGCCCTGGGCCTGGCCGCGACCTTGTGGTCGCCGCTGGGTGGCGGCTTCCTGACCGGCAAGTATCGCAACAGTGAAGGCGACAACCGTGCGAACAAGCTCGGCGTGCTGATTCATGCTGAAAAAAGCGCCCGCGAAACCACCCTGCTCGACACCTTGATCGATATCGCCGCAGCACTCGATGCCAGCCCAACCCACGTGGCCATCGCCTGGCTGCGGGAAAAGGCCAGGCGCTCGACCACCGCGCTGATTCCGATCCTCGGTTCACGTACCCGTGAACAGCTGGACGCCACATTGGGCGCGCTGAATGTGCAGTTGAGCACTGACCAACTGGCGCGACTCGATGGCGTCAGTGACGTGGCCAAAGGCGTGCCGCACGAATCCATTTCCGGTTCGTTCGCACGCTTCAGCGGTGGCCGGATCCTCGACTTGCCAGTCGTTCCAGTGGCCTGAAAGCATCGCGGGCAAGTCGGATCGCCGCACCGCCGCTCCCACAGGTCCTATGTAGATCCTGTGGGAGCGGGCTTGCCCGCGATGGCGTCAGTGGGGACACAGAAAACCGTTGTTACCGGTCGACCTTATGTCTTGCCGCATACAGACACAACATCTCCATCGCCAGTGTCGCCGCCGCCAGTGACGTGATCTCTGCGCTGTCATAGGCCGGCGCCACCTCCACAACGTCCATGCCCACCAGATTGATCCCGCGCAGTCCGCCGAGAATCTCCAGTGCCTGTACTGTGCTCAAGCCGCCGCATACTGGCGTTCCGGTGCCAGGCGCGAATGCCGGATCAAGGCAGTCAATGTCGAAGGTCAGGTACACCGGGTTGTCGCCGACCCGCGCGCGAATCGCCTCGACTATCGCTTCGCAGCCACGGCGATGCACTTGCCGCGCGTCGAGCACCTGAAAGCCCTGATGATCATCGTTGGTGGTGCGCAAGCCGATTTGTACCGAGCGCGATGGGTCGACCAGCCCTTCCTTGGCTGCGTGCCAGAACATAGTGCCGTGGTCGATGCGCTTGCCCTCCTCGTCCGGCCAGGTGTCGCTGTGGGCGTCGAAGTGGATCAGTGACAACGCCCCATGCTTGCGCGCATGGGCCTTGAGCAGCGGATAGGTAATGAAATGGTCGCCGCCAAACGTCAGCATCGCCGTGCCGGCATTGAGGATGTGTTCGGCGTGGGCCTCGATCATTTCGGGAGTGGACTGCGGCGAGCCGTAATCGAAATCGCAATCGCCGTAGTCGATCACCGCCAGATGGTCGAACGGGTCAAACGTCCACGGCCAGTGCCGTTCCCAGGCGATTCCTGCAGAGGCGGCGCGAATGCCCCGTGGTCCGAAGCGTGCGCCGGGACGGTTGCTGGTGGCGGTGTCGAACGGCACGCCGCTGACGGCCACGTCGACTCCACGCAAGTCACGACTGTAACGGCGACGCATGAAGCTGGTAATGCCGGCGTAGGTACTTTCGGCGGCCGTGCCATAAAGGCTGTCACGGGTCATGGCTTGGTCGTTCTGCATCGGGACGTCCATTGAAGGCTCCTTGTGTTTTTTCTTATTGGCGGCTACGGAAAGTGGTCCACAGGCGGGTGCGCTGGCGCATGTCCTTGAGGCTCATGCTGCGATCGGCGTACAGCCGTTCCCGTACATCGGCCAGCGGGTAGATGTCCGGATCGGTGCGTAGCGCTTCATCCACCAGCGGCGTGGCGGCCTGGTTCGCCGTAGCGAAAAACAAGGTGTTGGTCAGTGCCGCAACGGACTCGGGGCGCAACATGAATTCGATAAAAGCGCGGGCGGCTTCGGGGTGCGGCGCGTCCTTGGGAATCGCCAGGTTGTCTTGCCACACGAGGGTGCCTTCCTTGGGAATCCGGTAGGCAATTTCATAGGGTTTATTGGCCTTGCGCGCCTGGTCGGCGGCCATGCTCGCATCCCCGTTGTAGGTCAGCGCCAGGCACACACTGCCATTGGCCAGATCGCTGATCTGCCGCCCGGTGGCGACGTACAGCACGTTCGGCTGTAACTGATGCAGCAACGCCTCGGCGGCTGACAGATCGTTCTTGTCGGTGCTGTAGGGATCTTTACCCAGGTAATGCAGCGCCAGTCCGATCACCTCTTGGGGCGAGTCGAGAATGGCGATGCCGCAGTCCTTCAACTGGCTTGCGTACTCGGGTTTGAACAGCAGGTCCAGGCTATTGAGCGGCACGTCCGGCAAGCGCTGCTTGACCGCTTCGACGTTCATGCCCAAACCCAGGGTGCCCCAGGTGTACGGCACGCCGTAGCGGTTGCCCGGATCGACAGCGGCGAGTTTTTCCAGCAAGTCCGGATCGAGGTTGGCGTAGCCCTTGAGTCCTTCGTGGGGAATCGGTTTCAACGCCCCGGCCGCAAGTCCCCTGGCCAGCACGCTGGAGGACGGCACCACCACGTCATATCCGCTGCCGCCCGTGAGCAATTTGGTCTCCAGCACCTCCGAAGAGTCAAAGGTGTCGTAGCGCACATGGATGCCCGTCTCCTGCTCGAACCGTTGCAGGGTTTCGGGGGCGACGTAATCGGCCCAACTGTACAGATTGACCACCTGGTCCTCGGCCTGGGCCGAAACAGCAACGGCGAGCAACAGCGCGGGTAAACACAGCTTGAACATGGGAGCCATGACGAACACCTGACCAGAGGAAGTGGTTGCAGGATGCGTCGTCGGATACATTGGTGAAATACCAAGTTAATTAACCTGACTTTATGACGGAGTAATGCTTGATGCTCGGCCAACTCCACGATCTGGATCTGCATTTGTTGCGTCTGTTTGTCAGCGTGGTGGAATGCGGCGGTTTCAGCGCAGCCCAGGGCGAGCTGGGGTTGAGCCAGTCGAGCATCAGCCAGCAAATGGCCAAACTGGAAACCCGCCTTGGCTATCGGCTATGCAGTCGCGGCAAGGGAGGGTTCAGGATTACGCCCAAGGGTGAACAACTGCTCAGCGCCACCCGTGGATTGTTCGAGTCCATCGAAGCCTTCCGTCATCAATCCAACGGCGTGGCCGGACGCTTGATCGGTGAAGTGCGCCTGGGTCTGTCCGAAGCCCTGGACCAATCGGTGCTGCAACGGGTGGCCGAGGCGATTCGGCGCTTCCGTGAACGGGATGAGTCCGTGCGCATCGAGCTGATCAGCGCCATGCCCGGCGAAATGGAACGCTTGCTGCTGCAACAGCGGCTGGACCTGGCCATCGGCTATTTCTCGCAAGTGCAAAGCGCGTTTGACTACCGCCAATTGTTCATTGAAACCCAGCATCTGTATTGCGCCCCCGGTCATCCGCTGTTCACCAATGCGGCCCCGGACGATGAGGCTCTGCAGGCCTGCGACCGGGTCGGTCACCCCTACCGTTTCCTGCGCAGTGACGAACCCTTTCAAGGCAAGTTGTGCTCGGCACGATCGGAGCAGGTCGAAGGCACCCTCGCCTTCATTCTTTCCGGCAAACATGTCGGTTACCTGCCCAACCACTTTGCCCGTACCTGGGAAGACAAGGGTTTGCTCAAGGCCGTGCGGCGCAACGACCTGAGTTTCGATGTCGCGTTTCATCTGGCCCGGCACCGGGCGCAGGTGGCCGGTGATGCACAGAAGGCATTCGAAGAGGATCTGCTCGCGGCGTTTGCCTGAATACGCCGTGGTCTACGCTGAAGCAGTGCCGGTCATCACCATGCAAAAATGCACAGACAACCTGCACTTATCTGGGTTGTACAAGGCAAATTTGCACTGATACGATCCGTCATCGCTCGCGCGCGAGCATCTCGATAAAGAACAATAAAAGCAGGGAGTTAGTGATGACTGCTCAGGTTTCATCGAAGGGCGCGCAGCCCATGGATGCCATGCAAAACGAAGTGCTGGCCGAGGTTCGCAACCACATTGGTCATCTGACCCTCAACCGCCCCGCCGGCCTCAATGCCCTGACCCTGGACATGGTGCGCAACCTGCAGCGCCAGCTCGACGCCTGGGCCCAGGATTCGCAAGTCCATGCCGTGGTCTTGCGCGGTGCCGGCGAAAAAGCCTTCTGCGCCGGCGGCGACATACGCTCGCTATATGACAGTTTCAAAAGTGGCGACACCCTGCACGAAGATTTTTTCGTCGAGGAATACGCCCTCGACCTTGCGATCCACCACTACCGCAAACCAGTGCTGGCCCTGATGGATGGCTTTGTCCTCGGCGGCGGCATGGGCCTGGTGCAAGGCGCAGACCTGCGCGTGGTCACCGAAAAAAGCCGTCTGGCAATGCCGGAAGTCGGCATCGGCTATTTCCCCGACGTCGGCGGCAGTTACTTCCTGCCGCGCATTCCCGGCGAGCTGGGGATTTACCTCGGCGTCAGTGGCGTACAAATCCGCGCTGCCGATGCGCTGTATTGCGGCTTGGCCGACTGGTACCTCGAAAGCGTCAAGCTGGGCATGCTGGACGAAAAACTCGACCAGCTCCAATGGCACGACACGCCGCTCAAGGACCTGCAAGGCCTGCTGGCGACACTTGCCGTACAGCAACTGCCTGATGCGCCACTGGCGACTTTGCGCCCGGCCATCGACCACTTCTTCGCCCTACCCGATGTGCCGAGTATTGTGGAGCAACTGCGCCAGGTTACGGTCGCCGACAGCCATGCGTGGGCTGTCACCACCGCCGACCTGCTGGAAACGCGTTCGCCGCTGGCCATGGGCGTGACCCTGGAAATGCTCCGTCGCGGACGCGAGCTGCCGCTTGAGCAATGCTTCGCCCTTGAACTGCACCTGGACCGCCAGTGGTTCGAGCGCGGCGACCTGATCGAAGGCGTGCGCGCCTTGCTGATCGACAAAGACAAGACACCACGCTGGAACCCGCCCACCCTTCAGGCGCTGCACGCCGAACACGTGGCGAGCTTCTTCAGCGGGTTTGACCAGAGCGAGAGCTGAGCCATGCACGATATCGAATTGAGCGAAGAGCAAATCATGATCCGCGACATGGCCCGGGATTTTGCCCGTGGCGAAATCGCGCCCCATGCCCAGGCCTGGGAAAAGGCCGGCTGGATCGATGACGGTCTGGTGGCGAAGATGGGCGAACTGGGCTTGTTGGGCATGGTGGTCCCCGAGGAATGGGGCGGCACCTATGTCGACTACGTGGCCTACGCGCTGGCGGTCGAAGAGATTTCCGCCGGCGACGGTGCGACCGGCGCCTTCATGAGCATCCACAATTCCGTGGGCTGCGGGCCGGTACTCAACTACGGCAGCGAAGAACAGAAACAAACCTGGCTGGCTGACCTGGCCAGCGGCCAGGCCATCGGCTGCTTCTGCCTGACCGAACCCCAGGCCGGTTCCGAGGCGCACAACCTGCGTACCCGCGCCGAACTGCGCGACGGCCAGTGGATAATCAACGGCGCCAAACAATTCGTCAGTAACGGCAAGCGGGCCAAGCTCGCGATTGTATTTGCCGTGACCGATCCGGACCTGGGCAAACGTGGCATCTCGGCATTCCTGGTACCGACCGACACCGCCGGGTTTATCGTTGATCGCACCGAACACAAGATGGGCATTCGCGCATCCGACACCTGCGCCGTGACCCTCGACAACTGCACTATCCCCGAGGCCAATTTGCTAGGCGAACGTGGCAAAGGCCTGGCCATCGCCCTGTCCAACCTCGAAGGCGGACGCATCGGCATCGCCGCTCAAGCACTCGGTATTGCTCGCGCGGCGTTCGAAGCGGCGCTGGCCTACTCCCGTGATCGGGTGCAGTTTGGCAAAGCGATCAATGAACACCAGAGCATCGCCAACCTGCTGGCGGACATGCACATGCAACTGAACGCCGCACGATTGATGATCCTGCACGCCGCACGCCTGCGCACGGCCGGCAAACCCTGCCTGTCGGAGGCCTCACAAGCCAAGCTGTTTGCCTCGGAAATGGCGGAAAAGGTCTGCTCGTCCGCCATTCAGATTCATGGCGGCTATGGCTACCTGGAAGACTATCCGGTGGAAAAATACTACCGGGATGCGCGGATCACGCAGATCTACGAAGGGTCGAGCGAGATACAGCGGATGGTGATTGCCCGCGAACTGAAGAACTATCTGGTGTGAAGCTTTAAAAGCTTCGCTGGCAAGCCAGCTCCTACAGGTTCTGGGGGTGTACACAATATGTGTGAACGACCAGGAACACTGTGGGAGCGGGCTTGCCCGCGATAGCGTCAGTGAAAACGCTGCGTCACTTGCCTTGGAACTCCGCCTCACGCTTGGCAATGAACGCCGCCATCCCTTCCTTCTGATCCTGCGTCGCAAATGCCGCATGGAACACCCGGCGCTCAAAGCGCACGCCTTCGGCCAGGCTCACTTCAAAGGCACGGTTGACGCTTTCCTTGACCATCATCGCAATCGGCAGCGACTTTTTAGCGATCAACGCAGCAACTTTCAGCGCTTCATCCAGCAGTTCATCGCTCGGCACGATACGCGCCACGATGCCGCAGCGCTCCGCTTCCACGGCATCGATCAGACGCCCGCTCAGGCACATTTCCATGGCCTTGGCCTTGCCCACGGCGCGGGTCAGGCGCTGGGTGCCGCCCATGCCCGGCAACACGCCGAGGTTGATTTCCGGCTGGCCGAATTTGGCGTTGTCGCCGGCCAGGATGAAGTCACACATCAACGCCAACTCACAGCCGCCGCCCAGGGCAAAACCGTTGACCGCCGCGATGATCGGCTTGCGGCGGTTGGCCACGCGATCGCTGTCGCTGAACAGGTCGTCGATATAGATCTGCGGGTAGGTCAGCTCAGCCATTTCCTTGATGTCGGCGCCAGCGGCAAAGGCTTTTTTCGAACCGGTCAGCACGATGCAGCCGATGTTCGAGTCAGCCTCGAAGCCGTCGAGGGCCTGGTTCAGTTCGCTGACGATCTGCGCGTTCAACGCATTCAGCGCCTGTGGACGGTTGAGGGTGATCAGGCCAACGCGGCCATGGGTTTCCAGCAAAATCGTTTCGTAACTCACAGGGAACTCCTTCTTATAGATTGCGCGAGATGACCATGCGCTGAATATCGCTGGTGCCTTCGTAGATCTGGCAGACCCGCACGTCGCGGTAGATCCGCTCCAGCGGGAAGTCGTTGAGGTAACCGTAACCGCCCAGGGTTTGCAGCGCCGAGGAGCATACCTTCTCGGCCATTTCCGAGGCGAACAACTTGGCCATCGACGCTTCGACCAGCGCCGGCTTGCCACTGTCGCGCAGGGCGGCGGCGTAGTGCACCATTTGCCGCGCCACAGCGATCTGGGTCGCCATGTCCGCCAGACGGAACGCCACGGCCTGGTGCTCGATGATGGGTTTGCCGAAACTCTCGCGCTCACGGGCGTAGTCGCGAGCCGCCTCGAACGCGGCGCGGGCCATGCCCACCGATTGCGAAGCGATCCCGACGCGGCCGCCTTCAAGGTTGGCCAGGGCAATCCTGTAGCCTTCGCCCTCCTCGCCCAAACGATTGGCCACCGGCACCTTCACATCTTCGAAGAGGATCTGGCAGGTGTCGGACGCATGCTGACCGAGCTTGTCTTCGACCCGCGCCACGGTGTAGCCCGGCGAATCGGTCGGCACGATAAAAGCGCTGATGCCGCGTTTGCCAGCGCTCGGATCGGTCACTGCAAACACGATCACCACCCCGGCATTGCGCCCGGAGGTGATGAACTGCTTGCAGCCATTGAGTACGTAATGATCGCCCTGCAGTTGCGCACGGGTTTTCAGGCCGCTGGCGTCGGAACCGGCCTGGGGTTCAGTCAGGGCGAAAGCGCCGAGCATCGCACCGCTGGCCAGCGGTTTGAGGAAGCGCTCTTTCTGCTCATCGGTGCCGTAGTTGAGGATTGGCACACAACCCACGGAGTTGTGCACACTCATGATGGTGGAACAGGCGCCATCGCCGGCGGCGATTTCTTCCAGTGCCATGGCGTAGGCCAGGTAACCGGTGTCGCATCCGCCCCACTGCTCCGGCACCAACATGCCGAAGAAGCCCAGCCCGGCCATTTCGCCGATGGCTTCCTTGGGAAAGCGATGCTCACGGTCCCACTCGGCAGCGAACGGTTTCAGCCGTTCCTGGGCAAAGTCCCGGGCCATGTCGCGGATCTGTTGTTGGTCGTCATTGGGGATCATGGTGAATCCTTAAAAATTTAAGCCTTCGCACAAATTACCTGGTTGAAACACTGTACCTGTGGGAGCGGGCTTGCCCGCGATGAGGCCGTAACATTCAACACCTTTGTTGACTGGCAGTCCGCCATCGCGGGCAAGTCGGAACGCCGCACCGCCACTCCCACAGTGTTTTGCGTCAGCCTCAGTACAGGCATTCCACGGCCATGGCCGTCGCTTCACCGCCACCAATGCAGATCGCCGCGACACCACGCTTCAGGCCTTTCTGGCGCAGGGCCGAGAGCAAGGTCACGAGAATCCGCGCACCGGATGCCCCGATCGGGTGACCGAGGGCGCAAGCACCGCCGTGCACGTTGAGTTTCTCGTGGGGTATTTCCAGATGAGTCATCGCGGCCATGCCGACCACGGCGAAGGCTTCATTGACTTCCACCAGATCGACGTCATTGAGCGACCAGCCGGTTTTCTTCATCAACTTCTTGATGGCGCCAATCGGTGCCACCGGGAACAGGCCCGGGGTGTCGGCGAACGCGGCGTGGCCATGAATCACCGCCAACGGCTTCAGGCCTTGTTGCTGTGCCTGCGACTGGCGCATCAGCACCAGCGCGGCAGCACCGTCGGAGATCGAACTGGAGTTGGCCGCCGTCACCGTACCGCCTTCGCGGAACGCCGGTTTCAACGAGGCGATCTTGTCCAGTTTGGCTTTGGGTGGCTGCTCGTCATTGCTGATCACAACCTGCTCTTTGCCGACCGTCACGGTGAGCGGCACGATTTCATCCCTGAAGCTGCCGTCCCTGATCGCCTGTTGCGCGCGAGTGGTCGAGGCGATGGCGAACGCGTCCTGGGCTTCACGGCTGAAGCTGTTGGTTTCGGCGCAGTCTTCGGCGAAGGTGCCCATCAGGCGGCCCTTGTCGTAGGCGTCTTCGAGGCCGTCCAGGAACATCGAGTCCTGCACCCGGCCATGGCCCATGCGGTAGCCGGCACGGGCGCGGTCCAGCAGGTAAGGCGCGTTGGACATGCTTTCCATGCCACCCGCGACCACCACGTCGGCACTGCCGGCCACCAGCATGTCGTGGGCCAGAATCGCCGCCTCCATGCCGGAACCGCACATCTTGTTCAGGGTGGTGCAGCGGGTCGATTTATCCAGCCCGGCAGCCAGTGCCGCCTGACGCGCCGGGGCCTGGCCGAGGCCTGCCGGCAGTACGCAGCCGAACAGCACTTCGTCGACGCTTTCACTGGCAACGCCGGCACGTTCAACGGCGGCCTTGATGGCGGCAGCGCCGAGTTGCGGCGCGGTCAGGCTTTTCAGTTCGCCCTGGAAACCACCCATCGGGGTGCGGACGGCACTGACGATTACAATCGGATCGTTGGACATTGTCATGACAAATCCTCCTTATTTGGCAGCCATGCGCAAGGCACCGTCGAGACGGATCACCTCGCCATTGAGCATGCTGTTTTCAATGATATGCCTGACCAGCGCGGCGTACTCGCCCGGTTTGCCCAGGCGCGGCGGAAATGGCACGCCAGCCGCCAGGGAGTCGCGGACTTCCTGGGTCATGCCGGCCATCATCGGCGTCTCGAAGATGCCGGGGGCGATCGTCATGACACGGATGCCGAAACGCGCCAGTTCGCGGGCAGCGGGCAAGGTCAGGCTGACAATCGCACCTTTGGACGCCGAGTAGGCCGCCTGACCGATCTGACCGTCGTAAGCCGCGGCAGACGCGGTATTGATGATCACTCCGCGCTCGCCATCGGCGTCCGCTTCGGTTTCCGCAATCGCCGCTGCCGCAAGGCGCAGCATGTTGAAGCTGCCGATCAGGTTGACGTTGATCACCTGGCTGAAGCTGGCCAGCGCGTGCGGGCCATTCTTGCCGAGAATCTTCTCGCCACGCACGATGCCCGCGCAATTGACCAGGCCATTGAGGCCGCCAAAGGCCTTGACCGTCGCCTGCACCGCGGCTTCGGCTGCCGCTTCGTCGCTGATATCCGCCACCACGCTCTGCGCGCCAAGACGCTGGGCCTGGGCTGCAACGGCTTCGGCGTTCATGTCCACCAGCATCACTTTCGCGCCAGCGGCAACCAGCACCTCGGCAGTGGCTGCACCGAGGCCGGAAGCGCCACCCGTGACGATAAATATCTTGTTCTCGATCTGCATCATTGTTTCCCTGGATTCAAGCTGGAACGTTCTTCGCCGTGGCCTCTTGAGCCTTGGCGATTTCCTGGTTGCGCAAGATAAAGCGCTGCAATTTGCCGCTTGGGGTTTTCGGCAACTCGCTGACAAATTCGATTTCGCGGGGGTAGGAATGCGCCGCCAGACGCTTGCGCACATGTTGCCGCAGCTCTTCGGCCAACGCAGGCTCTGCGCGGTATTGCGGGCTGAGCACGACGAAGGCCTTGACCCGTTCGGTGCGCTCCGGATCGGGCTTGCCGACCACGGCGGCCTCGACCACGGCCGGGTGTTCGATCAGTGCACTTTCCACATCGAATGGACCGACCCGGTAGCCGGAGGTGGTGATCACGTCATCGCTGCGGCCAACGAAGCTGATGCTGCCGTCCGGGTTCCACTCGACGGTGTCGCCACTCAGGTAATAGTTGCCGACGAAGGCCTTGGTCGGCCCGCCTTCGTAGCCGGCAAACCAGCACATCGGCGATTGGCTGCGGTCGATCGCCAGAATGCCCGGCTGGCCAACGCCGAGTTCCTTGTATTGGTCATCCAGGACCACAATGCGGTGGCCCGGCGAGGCAAAACCGGCGGCGCCCATGTGAATCGGATGTTCCAGGCCGTGGTGGTTGCACAGCACCATACCCAGTTCGGTCTGGCCGTAGTGATCGTGGATCACCACGTCGAGGTTGTCGGCAAACCAGCGGATCACTTCCGGGTTCAGCGGCTCGCCGGCGCTGCTGACGATGCGCAGCTTGCCCTTGATCGATCTGGCGAATTCGTCGCCGCCGGCAATCAGCAAACGGTAGGCCGTCGGCGAACCGGTGAGGTTGGTAATCCCGTACTTGTTGATCACCCGGCAGGTACTTTCGAGGGTGAACGGGCCATCGTAAAAGGTGATCGGATGCCCCATGGCCATCGGCCCCGTGACACCGAAATAGATACCGTAGGCCCAACCCGGATCCGCGACGTTCCAGAAGGCGTCTTCCGGGCGCAGATCCACCGCATCACGGGTGTAGCTCTGGAACGCGACGATGGCCTTGAGCGGCACCGACAGGGCTTTCGACGGGCCGGTGGTGCCCGAGGTGAACATCAGCAGGAACGGATCTTCCCCGGTCAGCAGCACAGGCTCACAATCGGCGGAATAGTTGGCCAGTTCGGCCCAGAAACTGAAATCGCCGCGAACCAGGCCCTGCCCTTTGGGGCCGGTGACGGTCACCGTGGTCGGGCAATCGGCAACTTCGGCCAGTTTCGGCCGGTTCACCGCATCGGTCACCACCACTTTGGCGCCAGAGCAGCTCAGGCGGTGCTCGATGGCCTTGGGGCCGAATGCGGTAAACAGCGGTTGATACACCGCGCCGATGCGCCAGGTGGCGAACACGGTGATCAGCAGTTCGATATTGCGTGGCAACAGGCCGGCCACCTTGTCGCCTTTCTTCACGCCCTGGGCCTGCAGGTAATTGGCGAAACGCGCGGCCTTGTCCTGCAACTCGGTGAAGGTGTACGTCGCACTGGTGCCGTCGCGTCCTTCCCAGAACAGCGCGATGCGGCCCGGCAAGGCATGCCGGTCACAGCATTCGACACAGGCGTTGAGGGCTGTCAGATCGCCTGCGAGTGCGGCGTCGACGGTTTGCTGATAATTGAACTGAGAAGTAGCAGACAAGTAATCGCGCATTGCCAGAATCCCTCTGTGTTTCTTATTAGGTTGGGGGAACCGTAATCAACAGGGAAATACTCGCTCTGCGCGGGGTGGCGGGCAATGGTCAAAGCTATCAAGTTGCCTGACTGCTTTGGCCAAAGCCCGCCGGGTATCAAGCGATGAAGCGCACCCCCGGTTTAACGCGCTCGTCCACGGTCAGTTCAAACACATCCGGCCGCGCGTAGTGGCCAACCACGTCATAGTCGTAGCGGGCGCGTACCAGGTCGTCAGTATCGATTTGCGCGGTGAGCAGACCGGCGCTGTCACGCAACGGTCCGGCGAGGATGTCGCCCATGGGACCGACGATCACGCTGCCACCGGCGATCAATGGCCGATCCGCCGGCCAGTTGGCGATGTCCAGACCCAATGCCCGGGGCGAGGCCTGGACCTGACAGGCACTGACCACGAAACAACGCCCCTCATGGGCGATGTGGCGCATGCTGACCTGCCACATCTCCCGTTCGTCCACGGTCGGCGCGCACCACACCTCCACGCCTTTGGCGTACATCGCCGTGCGCAGCAGCGGCATCATGTTCTCCCAGCACACCGCCGCACCGACGCGCCCGACCTGGCTGTCGATCACCGGCAGCGTCGAACCATCGCCCTTGCCCCAGATCAGCCGTTCGGTGCCGGTGGGCATCAGTTTGCGGTGTTTGGCCACCAGCCCGGCCTGCGGATCGAAGTACAGCGCGGTGCAGTACAACGTGCTGCCCGCACGCTCGATCACACCGATCACCAGATTGGCCCCGGTGCGTGCAGACAGTGCCGCCAACGCCTCGGTTTCCGCGCCGGGTACGTCGATGGCATTGGCAAAATAACGGGCAAAGGCTTCGCGACCTTCCGGCAGGCGATAACCCAGTTGCGTAGCAAAACCCTCGCCTTTGGGATAACCGCCCAACAGCGCTTCCGGCATCACCACCAACCCGGCGCCGGCTTCGATGATCGCGTTTTCATAAGACAGGATCTGTTCCAGGGTTTCAGCCTTGCCACCGGGCAATGCGCCGATCTGCAGGGCAGCAACGATTGATTTGGGCATCGCACACACTCCATTCGCATCAGGTGTTGCTCATTCTCCGGCGTCACGCAATCATCAATAAAGACCGATTCACTGCTGAATGATATGAGCCAAATGAATATCATCGATATCGACCTCAACCTGCTCAAAGTCTTCGAAGCACTGCACGAGGAGTCCAGCGCCAGCCGCGCCGCCTTGCGCCTGGGCGTAACGCAATCGGCGGTCAGCGCAGCCCTGCGTCGGTTGCGCGAGGTGTATGGCGATCAGCTGTTCGTGCGCACCGGACGAGGCCTGGCCCCCTCGCTCAAGGCCAATCAACTCAAACCGGTGGTCAGCGATGCCCTGAACAAATGCCGGCAGAGCCTGGCGATGGTCGATCCGGCCGCGCAGCAGTACGACGGTCGCTCGGTCACCGTGGGCATGTCGGATGATTTCGAAATTGCCTACGGCCGGCGACTGATCGAACAAATCGCCCATAGTGCGCCGAAGTTGCGGCTGATTTTTCGCCAGACCCATAGCCAGATCGTCGCCCAGGCCTTGATGGAACGCAGCATCGACCTGGCGATTACCGCGGGAGGGTTTGCCGAGCGGCTGCTCAGCCGTCAGGTGCTGGGAGAAGGCGGCTACCTGTGCCTGGCGGACCCATCGAGCCTGGGCGCGGGCCAGCAGAGCATCAGTCTTGAAGAGTTTGTCGCCCGTGAACACATTCTGGTGTCGTCCGGCGGTTTTATCGGGATTACCGATGAAGGATTGGCGGCGCTGGGGCTGAGTCGGCGGGTGTGCGCCTCGACCACGCACTTTGCCGCGTTGCCGCATCTGCTCAAGGGCAGCCAGGCCGTTGCGACCATTCCGGCCCATGCGGCGCAAAGCATCGCAGCGCTCAGCGGACTGGCGTTGCTGCCCTGCCCCTTGGCGTTGCCACGTTACCCGATCGAGCTGGGCTGGCGCACCAGCACCCAGCTCGATCCGGTGGTGTTGAAAGTGCGTGAAGCGATTGTCGCGAGTTTCGCGTGAACGCCGACGTTACTTGTTGGCGGCCATCAGGCGATTGACTTCACTGCGTACCATGTTGGCGAATTCCGGGGGCGACATGCCGTCCAGCTCGGCGCGCACCCATTCCGCCCACTTGCCTTTGCGCTTGGCCCGTTCGCCGAACAACCGCGCGCCCTCACCCTTGGCTTTGCCCAGGTTGTTTTGCCAGAGTTCGAACAGACGGGATTTCTCGTCTTCAAGCGCAGCGCGCTCGGCAAGGGGTTTGTCGGCCAGATTGAAGCTCATGGGAATTTCCTGCTGCGTAAAATAGGCGACATCTTACACTGTAGGACGAAATGTCCTGCGCCGGTTTTTCAGCAAGATGACCTCCCCGGGCAAATAGCTGCAACTTTTCCGATAACGGCAGACTCCATTGTTCACTGTCCACTTACCTGCAAGGAGTACTTCAATGGTCCGCAAAACCGCCGCGCAAACCACCGAAGATCAAATCAAGGATCTAGCGTTCAGCGAACTTCAATCGCTGATCGAAGAGTCGGAAAAACTGCTGAAACACAGCGCCTCACTGGTCGGGGAAGAAGCGGAGACCCTTCGCGGACAAATCGCGCTGAAACTCCAGCAGGCCAGGGATTCGGTGGCCAGCGTACGCGACCGGACGCTGCCCGCGGTCGAGGCCACTGAAACCTATATCGGCGGGCATCCATGGCAAACCGTGGCGATTTCTGCCGGTTTCGGCTTGGTGGTGGGGTTGTTGCTGGGACGTCGGTAATCACGGACAAATACTGAACACTACTGCAGGAGCTGGCTTGCCAGCGAAGGCGTCGGATCAGCCGGAATCCACGTTGCCGACGCACCGCTTTCGCCGGCAAGCCGGCTC
>NZ_AKJJ01000143.1:0-23919 GCF_000282395.1 Pseudomonas sp. GM55
GTGGTATCGAGCACGGATGGAATCAGTCTGGCGTTGCAGGGGCAACTGCTGAAACTGTCCAGCGTGCCGGCCACCAATCTGCCGTGACTTTCGATGTGTGAAATGCCACCGACGATGGCGTAGATCCTGTTGTCCTTGCCGCAGGAAACCGGGTCCCCGGCGCACGCGGCGGCAAAGTCAAACATCATCAGGTGGCAATCGGCATCCAGCACCTTGCCGCCGCAGGTGGTCCAGTCATCCTTGCGCAGGAAATATCCCTCTGTCATTGCTTGAACTTCCTGTCTGTTGACGACTCGAGGCACGGCGCTCGGTGCGCCCGCCAACACTCAAATGGCTCCCGCTCCCGAGTGAAAAGGGAGGCATGGCCAAGCGCGGCGCACAGGGTTAACGCAGGGGAAATGAAGGTAAATGGGACGTTTCCGGGATGCGTGTAGGAAATGGAGAATCAATCGCCTTCTGCTACGGTCTTCCGGCGAAAAATGTGAAGGAAACCGTATTTTTCCAGCCTGCACGCGTAATCGTTAGCGTGCATCGTCGGAACGCCGCCCGGAGCAAGCTCGCTCCTACAGGTTTTGCTGGTCTGGCACGCAAGAGTCCCTATAATCGCGGCGTTTTCGTCTACCCTCACGAAGCGTCGTGCAGCAATCAGCTTGTGCGGGGCGCATCGACATTTTTCCGCTATTGAACCGGAGAACTTCCATGCTCAAACGTACCCTGGCATTGGCCGTCGGCCTGTCCCTATCCTTTTCCGCCCTGCTGGCACAGGCTGCCGACACCCTCAAGGTCAGCGCCATTCCTGACGAAGCCCCGACCGAATTGCTGCGAAAGTTCACGCCTCTGGGCGCTTATCTCGAGCAACAACTGGGCATGAAAGTCGAGTTCGTGCCGGTGTCCGACTACCCGGCGGTGGTCGAGGCGCTGGCCACTGACCGCATCGACATGGCCTGGCTGGGCGGTTTCACCTTCGTGCAGGCGCGACTGAAAACCGGCAATGCCATTCCATTGGTACAGCGTGAGCAGGATGCCCAGTTCACCAGCAAATTCATCACCGCCGACCCGGCGGTCAAGTCGCTGGCCGACCTCAAGGGCAAGTCCTTTGCCTTCGGTTCGGTGTCGTCGACGTCGGGCAGTTTGATGCCGCGCTATTTCATGCTGCAGGACGGTATCAAGCCGGAAACCTACTTCAGCCGCGTCGGCTACTCCGGTGCCCACGACGCCACTGTCGCCTGGGTCCAGGCGGGCAAAGTTGACGCCGGTGTACTCAACGCCAGCGTCTGGGAAAAACTGGTCAAGGCCGGCAAGGTCGACACCGACAAGGTCAAGGTCTTTGCCACCACGCCGGCCTACTTCGATTACAACTGGACCGTGCGCGGCACCCTCGACCCAGCCCTGGCCAACAAGATCAAGGTAGCCTTGCTCGCGCTCGATCCGGCCAACCCGGAGCAAAAAGCGATTCTGGATCTGCAGGCCGCCAGCCGCTTCATCGAGACCAAGCCTGAGAACTACAAGGGCATCGAGGAAGCCGCACGCGCTGCCGACCTGCTGAAATGACATTGCATCTGAACCGGGTCAGCCTCACCCACGGCAATGGCGTGCGTGCGCTGCATGAGGTCGACCTGCACATCGCTGCCGGTGAGCAGGTCGCAATCATCGGGCCGTCCGGTGCCGGCAAGTCGAGCCTGCTCAACCTGCTGGCGACCGCCCTGCGTCCCGGCAGCGGCACGGTCGAGGTGCTCGGCGAGCACGCCTGGCAGCTCGGCGCCCGACAGCGCCAGCGATTGCGCGCACGCATCGGCCTGGTCCATCAGGCGCCGCCACTGCCACCGCGGCAACGGGTGGTCACGGCGGTGCTGGCCGGAAAGCTGGGGCAATGGGGATTTGCCAAAAGCCTGTTGAGCCTGCTGCATCCGGTGGATGTTCCGGGAGCGCGGGCGGCACTGCTCAAGCTGGACCTCAGTGACAAGCTGTTCGCCCAGTGCCAGCAATTGTCCGGCGGCCAACTGCAGCGCGTGGGCATTGCCCGCGTGCTGTACCAGGCCCCCGAGGTGCTGCTGGCCGATGAGCCGGTGTCGGCGATGGACCCCGTACTGGCCGGACATACCCTGTCGATCCTCTGCCGCCACGCCCGGGAACACAAGGTGACGCTGGTCGCCAGCCTGCATGCCGTGGAGCTGGCCCTGACGCACTTCTCACGCATCATCGGCCTGCGCGATGGCCAGGTCCTTTTCGACCTTCCCGCCAGCGACGTCGACCACGGGTTGCTCGACAAGCTCTACGCCAACGAGCAACTGCAATCGCCGCCCGTCCCGGTTATGCCCTTGAGTGTGCAGATTCCCCGATGCTGACGCGTGATATGCGGGACCCGGCCACCCTGCCTCGTCTGGTGCTCAGTCTGTTGGCGCTCGCCCTGCTGTGGCCCGGCATCCACTTCAGCGAACTGGACCTGGGTGTATTGCTCAAAGCCGACAGCCAGAGTGAGATGGGCCGTTTTGTTTCAGCCTTCTGGCCACCCGCCCATGGCGAAGAATTCCTCCAGTTGCTGTGGCAAGCCACACTGCAGACATTGGCCATCGCCACCGCCGGCATGGCCCTGGCCTTGCTGTTGGCCGTGCCCGCCAGCCTGCTGGCCAGCCGGGCGCTGTCGCTGTCGGCCGCCTCGCGCAGTGGTCGCCCGAGTGCCCTGGGCCGACTGATGCGCTGGCCGGTGCGCGGGCTGCTGATCTTCCTGCGCAGCGTGCCGGAAATCGTCTGGGCCTTGCTCTTCGTGCGCGCCGTCGGCCTTGGCCCGACGGCCGGGGTGCTGGCCATTGCCATCACCTACAGCGGCATGCTGGGCAAGGTCTACGCGGAGATCTTCGAATCGGTCGACCAGCGCCCCGCCCACTCACTGCTGCAAGCCGGCAGTGGCCGGCTGGCGGCATTCTGCTACGGCATCCTGCCCAATGTCGGGGCGGAATTGCTGTCGTACACGGTGTATCGCTGGGAATGTGCGATCCGCGCCTCCGTGGTGATGGGGTTCGTCGGCGCCGGCGGGCTGGGCCAGCAGATTGACTTGTCGTTGCGCATGTTCGCCGGCGGTGAAGTGGCGAGCATGTTGCTGACCTTTCTCCTGTTGGTGCTCTTCGCCGATCAGATCAGCCGCCTGCTGCGCTGGAGGTTCGCATGAATCGCCTGGTCAACCTGCTGCTGATCCTGGGCATCGGCACAGCGGTCGTCGCCTCGTTCAGCTATCTGGGCATCGATCTCGGCGAACTGACCGGCGGCGGTAACCTGAAGCAGATGGGCGCCTACGTGCTGCGCTTTCTCAGCCCGGACCTGAGCGCCGGCCATCTGCAAGCCATCGGCCGTGGTGCCGTGGAAACCATGGCCATGTCGGCCCTCGGCACCCTGCTCGCCGCGGTGTTCGGCATGCTGTTGGCACTGCCGGCGGCCGGGCGTTTCGGTTGGCCGTTGCAAAGCGCGTCGCGCCTTGTGCTCAACGCCCTTCGCGCCATTCCCGAACTGGTGTGGGCCGCGCTGATGGTGCTGGCCGCCGGACTCGGCCCGAACGCCGGTACCCTGGCGCTGGCCATGCATACCACCGGCGTGCTCGGCCGCTTGTTCGCCGAAGCACTGGAAAACACCCCGCCGCAACCCGCCGAAGCCATCCGTTTGCAGGGCGGTAATGTCGTCTGGGCCTTCTGTTACGGCACCCTGCCCAACCTGTTCCCACAACTGCTGGCGTACATCCTGTACCGCTGGGAAAACAACATCCGCATGGCCAGCGTGCTCGGTTTTGTCGGCGCTGGCGGTTTGGGGCAGATGCTCTATGTCAGCCTCAGCCTGTTCCAGGAGGCCCAGGCCAGCACGGTGATCCTGGCCATGTTGCTGCTGGTGTTTGCCGTCGACGGGCTGAGCAGCTGGAGCCGCCAGCGCTGGGTCAAGGCGTGATGGGGGATTGCATGGATTTGCTCACCTGATTGCATTCGGGCTGAGCAACCATTTGTATGGAGTTGACTGCCGCGTTTTATGGCTATGACCGGCAGAAAACGACTGTGAATCCACAGCCGAAAGCGGACGTTCCCAAGCACCTACGCAGTTATGGCGATTTAGTCTTGGTCCGTGGAAAATCAGTGCTCGTCATTAATCTTTCGTGAACATACTCCTCAAATTGTTCGGCTGGCAGTGGCGGGGAAAACAGGTAGCCCTGGTAGGTCTGGCAGCCATGCTTGACCAGAAAGGCGCGCTGAGCTTCTGTCTCCACACCTTCTGCAATCACCGAAAGCCCCAATATCTGGCTCAGGCTCACAATCGCGCAGGCGATGGCGGCGTCGTTGGGATCAACCAGCACATCTCTGATGAAGGACTGGTCGATCTTGAGTTGATCCAGCGGAAGGCTCTTCAGGTATGACAGTGACGAGTAGCCGGTTCCGAAATCATCCAGCGAAAGGCCTATGCCGATCTTTTTCAACTCGATCATTTTGGCGACAGTACCTTCCATATCCTCTATCAGCAGGCCTTCGGTCAGTTCCAGTTTCAATTTCTTCGGATCGGCCCCCGTGTATCTCAGTACTTGCAGTACCTCCTCGACGAAGTCCGGATGGTGAAACTGGCGGGCGCTGACATTCACAGCCATACCCAGTCGGGCGGTTTCCGAATGCTTTGCCCAGGCAACCAGCTGAGTGCAGGCTGCCTGCAGCGCCCAACGGCCTAACGGCAGAATCAACCCCGTTTCCTCTGCCAATGGAATGAACTCGCCTGGAAACACGACTCCGCGCTCAGGATTCTGCCATCTCATCAGTGCCTCTGCGCCAATGATACGGCCCTCACTATTCACCTGCGGCTGGTAATGAAGAAGGAATTCGTTGCCCTGCAAGCCTTGGCGCAAGTCTACTTCCAGTCTGGCGCGTGCCGTGGCAACTGCCTGCATTTCCGGATCGAAGAAGCGCATGGTATTGCGGCCCGCCGCCTTGGCGCGATACATCGCCAGGTCAGCGCGCTTCATAATATCGTCCACCGTGCTCAACTGCCCCTGGAACAGCGCAATGCCGAGGCTGGGGGTGCTGTGGTGCTCATATCCATCCAACTGGTAGGAAATGTTCAGAGAGTTGAGAATCTTTTCGCCAATAGCCTTGGCCTGGATAGCTGCTTCTGGAGGATTCTCATTAAGGCCATCCAGCAGGACGACGAATTCGTCTCCGCCCAGGCGAGCCACGGTGTCGCTCTCGCGTATGCAGCCGCAAAGGCGCAGAGCAACTTGCTGCAGCAACATGTCGCCTCTGTCATGCCCCAGCGTGTCGTTCAGTGCCTTGAAGTTATCCAGGTCAATGAGAATTATCCCGCTCGTATGCAGGCTACGGGAGCTGCCCGCCAGCAGATGCTGTAACCGGTCCAACATGAGCCGCCTGTTGGCCAGCCCGGTCAATTGATCGTAGAAGGCCAAACGCTGGACCTCTTGCTCAGCGGTCTTACGGTGGGTGATGTCAGTATTGATCGACAGAACGGATTGCGGCTGGCCATCATCGTCTCGCACCAGGGTTCGATGACTTTCGAGCGTGATGGTGCAGCCATCCCGGCGTCGAAGTGTAACTTCGTCCGCCCAGTCACCCGTTTCTATCAGGCTGTTAGTGGCCGCATTGAAAGCGGCGCTACCCTGGTAGATCAACTCCTGTGCCGATTTGCCGAGTGCCTCTTCCTTTGACAGACCGTAGAGACGCTCGGCACTTTTGTTCCAGTACAGGATGCGGTTATCCATCCCGTGAACGACAATGGCGTCCTGGGCCTTGTCCAGCAGCGATGCTTGCTGGCGGGCCTGCTTCTCGCTTTCGCTCAGCACTGCCAGATAACCTTCCCTTTCGGCTGCTTGCGACTCCATTTCGCGCCTGATCTTGCCCCCGTAGATAACGGCCGCACTGACCATCAGTAGCACGAACACCATGATCGCGTATTCGACCCGGCGCAGTTCTTCGACCGACTCAAGCTCCTCCTCCAGGAGCTTGCTTTGAATCAGGCCAACGCGATCGCGCACGGTACTGAGTGAGGCGAGCAACAGGGCAAACTTCCTGTCCATCGTTGCCATGCGTTTGCCGGCATTATCCGACTGCCCTTCCCTGAAGTAGGAAAAGATCAGCAAGGCCTCGTTCACCATTTCGACCATCGCGGCATCAATTGCACCCACCTCATCCTTCAATGCAAGGGTAAAGGCTTGTATATCTGCACTGTGTTCAGCCTCATTGGCGATCCGTGCTTCCAACTGTTTTTTGGCCAATGCCAAATGCTCGTTGAAGGCGCGCAAGGCTTCATCCATGTTCCGCGATTCGGCTTCAACATTATGTGTATCGAACACATTATTGCCCGGCGCATTGACTGTGGAAGCCAGGCTGCCCAGCGTTGAATAGCTCGACAGCTGTTGGACCCACGACTGGTTTGCCTTGATGGAGCGGTGATAGGTATCGACGATCAGGTGATTCAATAGCACGCTAAGCACAACAACCAGCACGTCGAATCCCGCAAGAAAAAAGTACATGCGGTGCCATTTGGTCGAGCGCGGCTTATTTGAACTGGTGGGTATGGCTTGCTTTGCGGCGCTTCTATTCCTGAAAGAATCCATTTCACAATCTCCAAACATAATCCTTCTAAATTGACCAATAGAAGCGGTATTCGGAAACCAGTTAACCTCTTGTGCCGACACCTGAACCTGAGAACACACCGCACGTAGCATTAGCCAAATTTTTTCTCTGTTCCGGATTCACGCCGGTTTTCGTGAGCGAAGCTCCCGAGACAAGCAATAGCTACCGAAGCTATACGTCTCAAGTGTCACGCCAACCAACTATTCGACACTAAGCAATGCATTTGGCGATGCTAATTTCATGGTGAAATTTTTTACTCTCGGAAGCAGTCTCTTAACATTTCGGCGATAAAACGAAATCATTTTCATTTGTTGTGTTTGACATCATCGTTTCAGGTAACGATTCTCCTCGCTCTTCATTGTAGAACTGAACGTCGGCAATCACTTTTGCCAGATGTTCTGTTTCTTTCAATTTCCTCAGCCTCGTTCTGCGCCTCTGGCGAGCGTGCAGACCTTGGCCAGCATGGCTGGGGTGAGCATATCCCCGTTTTCGCAGTGCCCGGCCGCAACGTAGCGAACGTCGATTCGATCCTGAGTGATCCCGACAGATCCAGCCCAAACCCTGCGCCTGCAGGTGCAGGGTTTGCTCTATGTCTTCCCGAGTGTCGTTGCGGATTTGCGCCCCTGAACTGGATGCTTCACGCAGAATAGTCGGGTGACATAGGGCACGTTGCGGGTCATTTCCGCGCAGCCTGCCGGACTGCCTGATCAGTTTCGACAGCAGACCAAGCATAGCCACTAATTTGCCGTTATTCTGTTTGCCGACTGCTCCAGGTCGGTAGCAGCCCTTGATGGTCGGCAGCTTTCAACCCAAAAGCAGTCAGTCGACCTGAGGACATAATTTGGATGGCGTATACCAGTGGACGGCGGAGGCGACATGAACGTGTTTTTGCTTTTGAGCAGCGAACGGCGTGTCGAGTGTGCCTAGCGCTATCGAAACCCAATCGGCAAATTCGCCTTCAGAGCGTGACCAGAACAAGGTCGAACCGCACTGCGCGCAGAACTCACGCAACACCGTCTCTGAGGAAGAATAGGTTGTAATGTTGGTGGCACCGTTTAGTATCCGCAGCGCGCTGCGGGGTACACTGCCATACGAAGCAAATGCTGCACCGTGACCTTTGCGACACTGGCTGCAATGACAATGACTCACTGCTTTTGGCGGAGTGAGTAGTTCATAACTGACCGCTGCGCATAGGCAGCTTCCTTGGTATACCTCTGTCATCCGCCCGTCCGCGTACCTGAAAAAACGCCAGCTTAACCATCTCAATTTGATCAGTCGACCAGCCGCTTCTGGCCGATTTCTGCCTGTCGTCTGAAGCAGAAAACGGCCAGAAGCGGCCCTTCGCGAAAGGCAGCTAGCGGTCACCTCTGCGCCTCACAAATTCGACTTTCAGGCGCGCTTGGGGAGCCTCCAGTTCGGGCGGATGAAGTGGCAGGTGTAGCCATTCGGTATACGTTCGAGGTAATCCTGGTGCTCTGGTTCCGCTTCCCAAAAAGGCCCCGCCGGTTCGATTTCGGTGACTACCCGGCCTGGCCACAGGCGTGAAGCATCGACATCTGCAGCCGTGTCCTCGGCAATGTCGCGTTGCTGTTCGTTGAGGTAGTAGATCGCCGAACGATAGCTGGGGCCCAGGTCATTACCCTGACGGTTGGGCGTGGTGGGGTCGTGTATCTGGAAGAAGAACTCAAGGATCTGCCGGTAGCTGATCACGGCAGGGTCGAAGACGATCTCGATGGCTTCGGCGTGGTTGCCATGGTTGCGGTAGGTGGCATTCGGCACATCGCCGCCGGTATAACCAACCCGAGTGTGCAGCACACCGGGATAGCGCCGCAGCAGATCCTGCATGCCCCAGAAGCAGCCACCGGCGAGAATGGCAGTTTCGGTTTGTCTGGTCATGGTCTGTCCTTCCTCTCGGGGACGTTGGGTATAGCCATTGTTATGAGGGCGTGTTGGCAAATTCCAAGGTTTCGCGCAAACAGAACTGGAATGACCGCTCCTGACCGTTCTCTGCCAGTCATGGTTACAAAGCCTGCTGGTTAAATCCGATGCAACCGGTGGTCAAGTAGAGTGCAATTTCGCGCCTGACGACCAAACCAGTACTGCCCACGCAAAAAACCCTTCCTGCGCGTCAACGCAGGAAGGGTTTTTTGTTTGCGGCCGATCAGTCTTTGGCCTGGCTCAACTTGGTGTACAGCTCGGTCGGTACTTTCTTGCCGTTGGAGATGAACTGGTTGGTGCGGTACTTGTACGTCTCACCCTCGGACAGGAAGCCGTCGCCGTTGGTGTCTATCGCCTTGAATTCCTCAGTGCCATTGGGCGCCACCGCCAACAGTTCCTTGAGCGACACGCGGCCGTCATGATCGGCGTCGGTTCTGGCGAAAGAAGCATCGCCGCACTTGCCCTCACCGCACTTGCCCTCGGCCTGGGTCTTTTTCGCGCTGGCTTCGGCACCGCACTTGCCTTCGCCACATTTGCCTTCGCTGGTCTTCTCCGCGGAAGCCAGTTGATAGCCCTGAGGCAAGGCTTCGGCCGAAAACGCGGTGGACGCGAAGTTGATACCGCCGACCAGTGCAACAGCGATCAGGCCAATGCGGGTTTTGTTCGACTGGATACGAGACATGTTGATACTCCGGATCAATGGCGTGGCTGGACCACTATTGGTCGTACCACAAGGGTTAATGAACCTGATTGCGAGGCGCGTTGTGCATCTCGCTCTGGCAGGTGTATTTGGCCCCCGTGGTGTATCCAGGCTGTATCCGTGGAGAGCAGGTTTTGTATGGCTGTGCGAGGATGTCGTGCCTTGATACACGGTGATACAACAAATGCCTAAAGCTTCTGGAGTTCATTGACGACCTAGACCTTACAACTCAAGGAGCGTCAGACATGAACGGTAAACGTATAGCAGCGGGATTGAGTCTTTTGTTCGCACTCAGTGGTGCGTGCCTGGCGGCGCCGGGCACCATCAGGTTTCAAGGCAGCATTGTCGAGCCGGGCTGTCAGTCACGCGTGGGTACGGATGGCACATTCGAACTTTACGAATGCTCTGCCCAGAGTCGCGCGATGGGGATTGAGGCAAACACCATTGCCCCGACCGCCAGTGTGAGCGCTGTCGGTCAAACCCGCGTCAACGTCAAACTGCTCGCTGACAGTGGTCCGGAAGGTCGCTATTTCGATCAGCAGTATGTGTTGGTGGATGATGCGGGTTCGCCGATCCGTTCGGGGAGCTACCTGATTACCCTCAGCCTTCCCTGACAACTGAGTCGGGCTGATGTTGGCTGAAACTACCACCGAACCTGTGGCTAACGCTGACCTTGTGGCGAGGTTGAGGCTTAGTTCGGGTCCAGCAACCCGCCACTCCAGTTGCGCGACACCCGGCTGCCGGTGAATTTCGCCACGCCCATGCCCTGGGATATCAGGCGGTCGCGATAGCGCGTCACCAGGCGCCCCGCTTGTTCGGCGTGCAGCACCACTTCGGAGGACGGATCACCCGGGGTCCTGAGAATCCGTGCAAAGCACTGCCCTTCTTCGACGAAATCCCCCAGCTCTTTTTCGAAGATCAGCACACCGGGTTGTGGGGCGATGATGGTCTCCATGTGGCCCATTTCCACCGCCTCGACAGGCCAGTCTGCGGGCGCCACTGACTCATCGATGACGCCGCAACCGCACAGCCAGTTGTACAGCCCTTCGGCATCCGATTGCGCGAAACGGTCGCTGACATCGCCTTGTCCGCGCAGCTCCAGCGTTGCCGCCATGCGGTGCCCGGTGACGCCTTCGCGCAACCACGGGGCAATGATGGTTTCCTCGAAGGAGCCATCGCCGCCGTCATCCCAGATGATGGCCACGTCCATCTTCATCGCCGCCGCCAGTTCACGGCCACGGGGCCAGAAACTGCGGTGCACGTAGAGGTACGGCAAGGCCTCGTCATCGGTGTGCAGGTCGAGCATCACATCGGCCTCGGCTGCCAGTTGCACGAGTTTTTTCTGCCATTGCTGGACGCAGGTCGACGGTCGTTCCATGGCCGCCGACTGGTCGAACGAGCGATTGAAGTTATGCCCGGTGGCGTCGTGATAGCGGCCAAGAATCCGCCCCTGGCGAAACTGCCCGATGCCCAGCGGATTGGCCTGCGGCACGACGGTGATGTTGCCCTTGAGCCGGCCCTGGGTCTCGGCGACCTGAAGTCGTTGCATCAGCAGGTGCAGGACCAGCATCCCGGCGATTTCATCGGCATGTACGCCGGCCTGCAGGTGCACCTTCGGCCCGCTGCCATTGCCCTCGTAGCGCCAGGCGCCAACCCGCACGGCATCGCCATTGTTGTTGCGAACGCTGAATGAAAGATCCTGCGGCATTGGCTTTCCCTCTCGTCATGAACGTTGAAAAACGTTGTATCGCTGCTGTCGAAGCTGGTGATTGAACAGACGTTCAACTAAGCTCGGCAACGTGGAACCTCACCCAAGGACAACCTCGTGACAACCGATGCCCCGAAAAACCGCCGCGCCGAACCCGATGACCGCCGCGAAATGCTGGTGGCTGCCACCCTGCGCTGCCTGGGCCGCGACGGTCACGCCGGGATATCCGTACGGCGCATTGCCACCGAGGCCGGGGTGTCCGTGGGTTTGCTCAACCATCACTTCGGCAGCATCGAGGCCCTGATCGCTGAAACCTACCAACGGCTCGCCAGCGAACTGACCACTGCCCTGCTGCAGGAAATCGAGCAGGCCGAAACACCCGCGCAAAAGATCGATGCCTTTCTCGAAGGCTCGTTCTCGCCCAGAGTCATGGACCCGAAGCTGCTCGGCGTGTGGGTGGTGTTCTGGAGCCTGATCCGCCACTCCGAACACGTCAGCCAGTCCCACGAAAAAAGCTACCGCGCCTACCTTGATCTGATCCGCCAGTTGCTCGACGGGCTGGCGGCCAGCGAAGGCTTCGTGATTCACGACACCCGCCTGGCGGCCATCGGCTTATCGGCGATGCTCGACGGTCTCTGGCTCGAGTGGTGCCTCAACCCCGAGACTTTCAGCGCCGCCAACGGACTGCATATCTGCCGCTGCTGGATAAAGGGGTTGCGTCACGGAGCATTCGGCACCGACGACGTCCTGTGACGAATGCCGGCCGAAGATCATCGCCAGGGTGCCGCTGACCGCGATCAGCCCGGCACCGATCATCAGCGACGTATCCATCAGCGTGCCCCAGACCAGGCTCGACAGGGCAAACGCCCAGATCAGCCCGGTGTATTCGAACGGCGCGAGCAAGGTCGCGGTGGCGCGACGGAAACTGGCGAACAACAGGAACTGGCCGATGCCGCCCACCAGGCCGGCGCCGAGCATGCCCAGCCAGGCGGGCGTCGGCAATGGCGTGTGGGTCCACGGCAGTGCGACCGCCATGCACATCACGAACACCACGTTGGTGATCAGCATCTGCTCCAGCACTGACGTCTGCTCATCCACCTGGCGCAACTGGATGTAGGTGAACGCCCAGCACATCGCCGCCAGCAGGGTCAGGACGATCGGCAACGGGTCGGTCATGTTGTCGGGGCGACAGGCAATGACCACCCCGACAAAACCGACGATCAGGCTGAACCACTGCCAGCCGCTGGCGCGCTCCTTGAGGATCACCGCCGCCAGCACCGTGACCATGATCGGCGCGGAAAAATACAGGGTGGTCATCTCGGCCAGGGTCAGGTCCCTGGCCGCCGTGTAGTACAGCACCCAGGCAACAATCGAGAGCAATCCGCGCACCACCAGCAAGCGCCGGCTCGGCGAGCGCCAGGCCCGCTGGACCAGGCGCAGGCGCCCGGCCAGCAACACCGCGGCGACCACCAGGCTGCGCCAGAACAGGATGGTCACCACCGAATAATCGGCCACCAACCATTTGATCACCGCATCCTGCAAGGCCAGGAACGCGTAGCCCAAGGTGCACAGGCCAATGCCCTGCAGCGAGCGGTCTACCCTTGGCGAGCTCATCAGGCCGACCTGCGCACGGGCGTCCCGCGCCGCTCGGCAAAGGCAAACAGCGCTTCGATCAGGAAGGTCAGGCAGACATACACCCCGGCCACCAGCAACAAGGGTTCGTACACCTGCAGGGTCTGTGCGCGGACCACGTTGGCGGCGCCGAGCAGGTCGATCACGGCGATGGTCGAGGCCAGCGCCGTGGACTTGAGCAGCATCACGGTTTCCCCGGCCAGGGTCGGCAGCAACAGGCGCATCGCCCGGGGCAAGCGCACCCGCAGCAAGGACTGGCGTGCGGTCATGCCAAACGCCGAGGCCGCTTCCATTTCGCCTTTCGGCACCGCCAGCAGGCCACCACGAATCACTTCGCCGACATAAGCCCCGACCGACACCACCAGGGCGAACACGATGTACCAGTAACCGTCGCGCAGGTACGGCCAGAGGAAGCTGCCGCGAATCAGCGGGAACTGGGCAAACAGGCTGCCCAGACCGTAGTAGAAAATGTAGATCTGGATCAGCAACGGCGTGCCGCGGGTCACGCTGGTGTAGAACAGGCTGACCTTGGCGATCACCTTGTTTTTCGAGATCCGCGCCAGCGCCACCAGGATCGCCAGAACAAACCCGAACACACTGGCGATCAACAGGATCGCGAGGGTGGTTTGCAGCCCCCGGCCCAACAGTGCCGCGTATTCAACTATCCACGCTGGAATCATTTCATTCTCTCTGCCGGTTCAGTCAACAAGCGGCATCCAGCGACGAATGCGTCGCTCCAACCGTCCCGAAAGATAGTTCGACGCCAGTGTCACCGCGTAATACAACGCGGCAGCCGTGAGGTAGAACAACAGATAGTGGCGCGTCGACCCCGCGCCTTGCTTGGCGGTGTACAGCAGCTCGTTGGTGCCGACCACGCTGATCAGCGCACTGTCCTTGATCAGGTTGATCCACAGGTTGGCCATCCCGGCCATGGCGTAAGGCGCCATGATCGGCAGCGTGACCCGCCGGAACAGGCCGAAACCGTTCAGGCCGAACGCCTTGGCCGCTTCGATCTGGCCGAAGGGAATCGCCTGGATCGCCGCGCGGAAAATCTCCGAGGCGTAGGCGCCTTGCACCAGCCCCAGCACCACGATGGCCGCCAGCGGACCGCTGACATTCACCACGCCGTAGCCAAGTCGGGTCATCAGTGAATTGAGGAGCATGGAGCCGACGTAGTACAGCAACAGGATCAGCAGCAACTCCGGAACCGCCCGGAACAGTGTGGTGTAGCCGCGCATCAGCGCCGCAATCGGCTTCGGCGCGCCAAGCTTGAGGCACGCCACCACCAGCCCGATGGCCAGCCCGAGCACAAAGGCCCCGGCGGAAATCTGCAGGGTCATCCAGAGCCCCTTCAACAGCGCACTGCCCCATCCCTGTTCGGTGAAATTGATCAGATCGAACATTGCCGGCATTTCAACCTCCAGTCACGACCATGAAAATACTGTCAAACCCTTGTAGGAGCTGGCTTGCCAGCGAAGCTTCTGGCGGCCTCAAGAGCCCCTTCGCCGGCAAGCCGGCTCCTACAGGATCTGTGCTCTGGTCAGAACGCAGGTTTCACGCTGGTGCCGAAGTAGCTTTGGGAGAGGTCGTCGTAGTCCTTGCTTGCCAGCAATTGCTGGATGGCCTTGTCGAGCCGAGCCTTGAGTTCGGTGTCGTCCTTGCGCAGGCCGGCCCCCACGCCTTTGCCGAAGATCGGGTCATAAGGCACGGTGCCGAGGTAGGCCAGGTCCTTGGCATCCGGGGTCTTGACGAACGCGGCCATGGCGGTGCCGTCGGCCATCATCAGGTCGATGCGGCCGGCAATCAGGTCGGCGTTGGCCGAGTCCTGGGTGTCGTAGTACTTAACGTCGGCGATTTTTTCGTAGTAGGTCTTCAGGTAACTGGCACTCACGGTCGAGTTCTGCACGCCGATGATCTTGCCCTTGAGGTCATCCGGGTACTTCTTCACCGACGCCTCTTTCGGGCCGACCACGGCAATCGCCGAATCGTAGTAGGCCTTGCTGAAGGCGATCTGTTTTTCCCGTTCTTCGGTCACCGACATCGAGGAAAAAATCACGTCGATCTTCTTCGCCAGCAGCGACGGAATGATGCCGTCCCACGCCACTTCCTTGATCTCGCAATCGGCTTTCATTTCGCTGCACAGCTTGTGGATCAGGTCGACTTCAAAGCCCTTCCATTCACCGTTGGCCTGCTTCTCTGTGTACGGCGGATAGGGTTCGGCGGCCACGGCGAACCTGATCGGTTGCGCTTGCGCCGCACTCATGCCGGCCAGCAATACGCAGGCTGCACCGGTCAACCAGTTTGCAAAACGTCGATTTCCCATGTTGTTTTCCCGTCTTTTTATGATGAGTTAGCGAGTCTGATGAGCGTTGACGAATTGTCGGCAACGCTCGCTGCGTGGGTGTACGAACACTTCGTCCGGCGAACCGGTTTCCTCGATCAGCCCTTGATGCAGGAAGGCGACTTTGGAAGAGACATCGCGTGCGAACGCCATTTCATGAGTCACCAGGATCATGGTCCGGCCTTCTTCGGCGAGGGAGCGGATCACCCGCAGCACTTCCCCGACCAGTTCCGGGTCGAGTGCCGAGGTGGGTTCATCGAACAGCATGACCTTGGGCCGCATGGCCAGGGCCCGGGCGATGGCCACCCGTTGTTGCTGTCCCCCGGAGAGAAACGCCGGGTACTCGTTGCGCTTGGCCGCAAGCCCGACGCGTTCGAGCAGGGCTTCGGCCCGTTCGGTGGCCTCCGCACGGCTTTCACGCAGGACCTGGGTCGGCGCTTCGATGAGGTTTTCCAGCACCGTACGATGGGGCCAGAGGTTGAAGTTCTGAAACACCATGCCCAGGCTGGACCTGATGCGCACCAGCTGTTTGGCGTCCGACACCAGCGGTGCGCCGGGACGATTCTGGTTAAGGTGAATGCTTTCGCCATCGACCAGGATGCGCCCCTGGTCCGGCACTTCGAGCATGTTGATGCAGCGCAGCAAGGTACTTTTGCCCGAGCCGCTGGCACCGATCAGGGAAATCACTTCGCCCTCGCGGGCGGTCAGGGAAACGCCCTTGAGCACTTCGATATTGCCGAAGCGTTTGTGCAGGCGATCGACCTCGATCATGATTTTGGCCGCGGCCGGTTCGACGGTTGCGGTACTGGTCACCGTGCCGATCACCGGTCTCGGCGCTTCGCCGTTGAGCACCCGGACAAAGTCGCGAATGCGCTGGCAGGCCTGGGCCAGCCGCTCTTCACTGAGGGTGAACGATAGCCGTACAAAACCCTGGGCCGGCTCACCGAATGCCGCGGCATCCAGCACCGAGACACTGGCTTCGCGCAACAGGCGCCAGGCGAACTCCAGCGACGTCAGGCCAGTGCCACGCACGTCCACCAGCACGAACATGCCGGCATCGGGGTTGAGCACGCTGATGCCCGGGCAATCGGCCAGGCCGGACACCACCAGATCGCGGCGCCGACGATAGATCTCGCGCATGCCGTGGGTGACTTCATCAAAGGCCTGCACGGCCTTGAGCGCCGCTTCCATGACAAACCCGGGCAGGCCGTACAGCATGCTCAGCACCAGGGTTTCGACATGATTGATCAGGGCCTCGTTGGCCACGACCCAGCCGATGCGCCAACCGGTCATGGCATGGGATTTCGACAGGCTGCCGATCACCACGCAGCGCTCGGCCATGCCCGGCAACGCTGACAGGCTGAGGTGTTCGCGCTCGTAGGCGAGGCTCTCATAGACCTCGTCGACCACCACCCACAAGTCATGGGCGATGGCGAGGTCGGCGATGGCTTGCAGCTCTTCGCGGCCCAGTACCACGCCAGTGGGATTGTTCGGGTTGGAGAAAAAAATCGCCCGGGTGCGCGGGGTTATGGCCTTGGCCAACACGGCGGCATCGAGGCGAAAACCCGAGTCCGCCGCACAGGGCACCCGCACCAGCGTGGCGCCGGACGCCTTGAGCGTCGCTTCGTAGGTCACGTACATCGGATCGAAGGCGATCACTTCGTCGCCGGCACCGAGCAGGCACATCGAGGTGGCGAACAAGGCGTTCTGCGCACCTGCCGTGAGAATGACGTTGGACGCCTGCAGTTCGCGGTCGATCAGTTGGCTGTAGCGAGCGGCAATGGCCTCGCGCAGGGCCTGACGACCGGCGATTTCGGTGTAGTGGGTATCCCCTTCGCGCAAGGCGTGGATGGCGGCGTCGGTAATGAAATCGGGGGTGGGGAAATCCGGGTCACCGACGCTGAGGATGATCACGTCCTCACCGTTGCGCTGTGCCGCATTGGCCGCGTAGTGAATATCCCAGGCGACAACGCCTTGGCCACTGATCCGCTCAACAAAGGGTGAAAACCGCATGCCAGTGCCTCGTTCGAATTGAAGAAACGCAAGCCCGCAACCAGCCGGGGGAAGGTGGCCCCCAACATAGTCGAGACTGAACACTCGTTCAACAGAAAACTCACGAGGCTTCGCGTTCAGCGCAAACAGGTCGTTTTCACGACAGTCGCGCCGTTTTTCAGTACGAAGTTGCCAGGCGCCGTGACACGAATTGACTGAGCGTGCCGATGACCAGCGCCACGACAACCAGCACCGCCGCGACGACGAACGTGACCCGCATCCCCTGCGCGACCGCTTCCGGTGGTGCCTGCACAATGTTGCTGCTGGCCGTGGCGAAGGCGAACACCGCGCCCATCACGCAAGCGCCGGTGATCAACCCCAGGTTGCGTGACAGACCGAGCAGGCCCGAGATCACGCCACGTTGTTCTGGTGCAATGTCCGACAGCACGGCGGTATTGTTCGCCGCCTGGAACAGCGCATAGCCGGCGGTGAGCACCATCAGTGGCGCGAGGTAGCCGAATACGCCGACGCTCATCGGCATGGCCGGCAGGATGGCCGCGCCGGCCAACATGGCAATCAGGCCGACCGCGCTCGAACGCTGCGCGCCCAGTCGGTCGACCAGCCGCCCGGAGGGCACACCGGCCAATGCCGCCACCAGCGGGCCGGCAGACATCACCAACCCGACACTCATTGCTTTCAAACCCAGCGCCCCCGACAGATAGAAGGGGCCGACCACCAGGGTGGCCATGACGACCGTGGTCACCAGGATGCTCATGGCGAACCCTGCGCTCTGCAGCGGATTGCGCAACATCGTCAGTTTGACCAGCGGCGACGTGGCCGTCTGCTCGACGAACACGAACAGGATCAAACCGATCACCGCGACCAGCAGCAGCGCGGTATTGAGCGGGCCGAAGCTGCCGTGCCCCAGGGTCATGGCCAGCGTGTAGGCCAGCAGGGTCAGGACCAATACCAGCGTGCCGAGTGCGTCGAAATCTGGCCGATTGGACGTCATCTCGTGGCGATCCACCGGCAAAAAGCGCCAGGCGAGCCCGAACGCCAAGACACCCAAGGGTACGTTGAGCAGAAAGATCCCCTGCCAGCCCACTTGTGCGATCAACACGCCGCCAAGCGTCGGCCCCAGGGAAGTGCCGACTGCCGACATCGTGCCGAGCACGCCCATCGCGCTGCCCATTTTTTCCTTGGGCACTGCCGCGCTCACCATTGCCATGGACAACGCCATCATGGTCGCCGCGCCGACGCCCTGTAAGGCCCGGGCAGCAATCAGCAGCCACAGGCTGGGTGCCAGTGCGCAGAGGATCGAGGCAACGGTAAACAGCGCAATGCCGATCAGCAGCAACCGCCGCCGCCCCATGAGATCACCGAGCCGGCCAACGCTGACGATCAGCACGGTGATGCTCAACAAGTAGGCGAGCACCACCCATTGCACGGCCTGGAACGACGCTGAAAACGCCTCGGCCAATGCCGGTAGTGCAACGTTGGCGATGCTGGTGCCCAGGGACGACAGCAACATGGATAACGACAGGCTGGCCAAGGCTCCCCGAATCGATATGGACTTCATTCTCTCGCGACTCCGCAAATAGGTTGTCCCGAGCGTAAGCCCGGTCATAACATGGCGGAAGACGCAGCATTTGCACTTTATTCATGCACTAGACGCCACATACCTGCCCCTACAGGAAATGATTCGATGCCCGACCTGAATCTGTTAATCACCCTGAACGTTTTGCTGGAGGAAGGCAGCGTGGCCCGGGCGGCGCAGCGTTTGCGCCTGAGCCCGTCGGCCATGAGCCGGGCGCTGGCGCGATTGCGCGAAACCACGGGCGATCCGCTGCTGGTGCGGGCCGGGCGCGGGTTGGTGCCCACGCCCAGGGCACTGGAATTGCGTGAACGCGTCGGTGTGATCGTGCAGGACGCCGAAGCCGTCTTGCGCCCCGCCGAGGCACTCGATCTCGCTCAATTGACCCGTACGTTCACCCTGCGCACCAGCGACGGTTTCGTCGAAAATTTCGGGCCGCAACTGATCGCCCGCATCAACGAAGAGGCGCCCGGTGTCCGCTTGAATTTCGTGCAGAAGCTGAACAAGGACAGCACCAAGCTGCGCGAAGGCTCGGTGGACCTGGAAACCGGTGTGATCGGCGAATCGACCAGCCCGGAAGTACGGACCCGGATGCTGTTTCGCGACCGGTTCATTGGCGTGGTGCGCAAGGGGCATCCACTGACTCAAGGTGAGATGACAGCTGTGCGCTATGCCGACGCCCGGCACATTCTGGTTTCACGCCGGGGTCACGAAACAGGCGTCATGGACGATGCCTTGAATGAGCTGGGGCTGAAGCGGGACATCATCACCATCGTCGCCGGTTTCTCTGCTGCGATTGCATTGGCGCGGGCTTCAGACCTGGTCGCCAGCGTACCGGAGCGGCACGTCGGCAATCTGTGCCAGGGGATGCATTGCTTTGCCTTGCCGTTCGCCACGCCGCCGATCACGGTTTCGATGCTGTGGCACCCGCGCATGGACGCCGACCCGGCCCATCGCTGGCTGCGCGGTTGCGTGTGGGAGGTTTGCAGTCAATAACCCCACCGGAAAACTCAGTGTGGAACGCCCAGCTTGACCACCACATCCTCCCCGGTCGAAAGCATTCAAGCGCTTTGTATCGAACTGTATTCCTCCCGGCCACCTTACACAGCGATACAAATCCGCCAGGTTCAGGACATATAGGCAGTACATGGAAATGAAAAAGTGGGGCGCATCGGAAAGCGCAGGTTTTCCGAGCATTCCAGCGACCCACTGACAGGAAAAACCACCATGATCAATGCAATCGATACCGTGCTGTACACCGGCAAGACCCACACCACCGGCGGCCGCGATGGTCAGGCACGCAGCACCGATGGACGTCTGGACATCAAGCTTTCGCCTCCCGGCTCTTCAGGTGCCGGCACCAATCCTGAGCAACTGCTGGCGGCGGGTTGGTCGGCTTGTTTCATCGGGGCGATGGGCAAGGCGTCCGTCGCACTGAAAGTGGCCTTGCCAAGCGACGTTGCCGTGGATGCCGAAATCGATCTGGGCAAGTCCGAAAACGCTTTCTTCCTTCAAGCCCGTCTGAATGTCAGCCTGCCGGGCCTGGACCCGACCATCGCACGCAAGTTGGTGGAACTGGCGCATCAGACTTGCCCGTACTCCAAGGCGACGCGCGGCAACATCGACGTGGAGATCAATCTGGTTTGACCGATGCACAGAAGCCTGGCCTGACGTCTTGATACCGGTCAGGCCAGGCTTTTGAACACCACACTTCCTTGTAGGAGCGAGCTCGCTCGCGATGGTCTCAAGAGCTCCGCGCATAGCCAGTAAGCACGCGTTATCGTTAACGACCATCGCGAGCGAGCTCGCTCCTACAATTGACCTCTACTCCTTCAGGATCAGCAACGGTTCGCCTTTCTTCACGATGTAGGTCGCCAGTTCCGAGGCCTTGCCTCCACCCACGTTCTTCGCCACATGGGCAACGCCTTCAGGGATGTACAACGAATCACCGGCCTTGAGCGTCACCGGTGGCCGCCCTTCCAGTTGATACTCGAAGGTGCCGCTGATCACGTGTGCCACCTCGACGCCCGGGTGGGCATGCTTGGGCGAAGTCACGCTGGGATCGAAGTCCACGAGTACTTGAAGGACTTCGCGATCGGCAGTGCCCAGGTCTTCGTGAACCAGGTCGGTGCGATGCAGGCCCTGCTGCCAGCTTTTCATCGCCGGGGCCGGCTGTGCTTCCTGGGCTTGAGCGAGGCTCGCTGCGCTGGCGAGCCCTGCCGCGGCCAGGATGATGCCAAGCTTGCCGAGGGTGTGACGGCTGTGGATACGCAACATTGTCTTTCCTCCAGTTGAACCACGCCAGGCCGCGCCGAAAGTGGCGCGATGCCGGTGGTGCCATTTGAAGGCCGCCATGTATCGCCCGGGTGTCGGGAAACACCGGTTTTGTATGCCTTGGTACCGACGGGCATCGCCGATACCTATTGATACAAACCCATGGATACAAACCCGCCGCTGCGGGCACGTCGCTGGTCTACTCCCCCGCCGCTCCCGCATCCGCCCCGCGACTGCCCTTGAACACTTCGCGCCGGGCGCTGCGTTCGGCGACATAGGCGGCACTCGGTTCACTGATCAGGTCTGCGCGGCGCAAGGGTTGCCCGCAATGCACGCACAACGGTCCGAGTCCGGCCGGCTCGCCGCAACTGCGGTGGGTATACACCACCGCCAACCCTTCCTCGGGCGATTTGCACCAGGTTTCGCCCCAGGCCCGCAGCGCCAGGATCACCGAGTAGAACGCGTCGCCTTTTTCCGTGAGGTGATATTCGTAGCGTTTTGGCCGTTCGCTGTAGGTGCGGCGTTCCACGAGCCCGTCCGCTTCCATGCTCTTCAAACGCGCCGCGACCATTTGCGGTGTACCGCCGGTCTGCGCCTGGATGTCGTCAAAACGATGGCTGCCCATGAACAATTCGCGCAGCACCAGCACCGTCCAGCGGTCACCCACGACGGATTCGGCCCGGGAAATCGGACACAGGGTTTCAAAAACGGTTTTTTTCACCGACATGCGGTATTGCCTCTTTCCTAGTTACTATGATTATCATATCTACGTGAATTCCGAGCAACTACACTTCACCATCCACGGATATTTTGCGGAGAACCGTCATGTCCAACGCTACCTACCCTCTTGATCGCACTGCCTATCTGCTGGTCGATCCCTACAATGATTTTCTTGCTGACAAAGGCAAGGTCTACCCCCACATCGAACCGATCGCCGAGCAAGTCGGCTTGCTCGGCAACCTGCGCACCCTCGACCGCGCAGTGCGTGCCCGCGGCATTCAGGTGGTCATCGTACCGCACCGGCGCTGGGAAAAAGGCGACTACGAAAACTGGGACCACCCAACTCCGAACCAATGCAAGATCATGCATGGGCATCACTTCGCACGTGGCGAATGGGGCGGCGAATGGCACCCCGATTTCGCACCGAAGGACGGCGACATCATTGCCCAGGAACATTGGGGTTCCAGCGGTTTTGCCAACACCGACCTCGATCTGCGCCTCAAGCAAAAAGGCATCACCCATGTGATCGTCGTGGGATTGCTGGCCAATACGTGTATCGAATCGACCGCCCGCTATGCCTCGGAACTCGGTTACCACGTGACACTGGTGCGTGATGCGACCGCCGCCTTCAAGCCGGAAATGATGCACGCCGCCCACGAACTGAACGGCCCGACGTTCGCCCATTCCATCGTGACCACCGAAGAACTCCTTGCCGCGCTGGCACAGGCAGGTGCGTGATGCAGCTGACTGGCAACCTGCTGATCGGCGCCAGCGATATCGGCACCAGCGAAGGCACCCTGAAGGCGCTCAATCCCGCGACAAACCAGCCGATTGAACCGGCGTTTGCGCTGGGTAGCGTCGCCGACGTCGACCGCGCCGCGGTCCTCGCCGACGAGGCGTTCGATGTTTACAGCCATACCTCGCTCGCCGTCCGGGCGGCGTTTCTGGAGTGCATCGCCGACAACCTCGACAGGGTCCGCGAGGCGCTGGCGGCACGGGCCGCCCTGGAAACCGGCCTGCCCGAGGCACAACTGGAAGGCGAGGCTATCAAGGCAGCCACCCAGTTCCGCCAGTTCGCCGATGTCGTGCGCAAGGGGCGCTTCCTGCAACTGGCCATCGACCCGGCACAACCCGAGCGCCAGCCACGCCCGCGCATGGACCATCGCCTGCAAAAAATCGCCATCGGTCCGGTGGCGATCTTCGGTGCGAGCAATTTTCCCATCGCCTACTCGGTGGCCGGTGGCGATACCGCTTCGGCGCTGGCAGCCGGCGCGACCGTGATTCTCAAGGCGCACAACGCACATCCCGGCGCCTCGGAAATTCAGGCCCGTGCCATTCGTGAGGCGGTGCAGGCATGCGCACTGCCCGAAGGCGTGTTCTCGATGGTGCGTGGCAGCGGCAATGCCATCGGCGAAGCGCTGGTCGATCATCCACTGATCAAGGCCGTGACCTTCACCGGTTCCGAACAGGGTGGCATGGCGCTGTATCGGCGTGCGCAGCAACGCCCCGAGCCGATCCCGGTCTTCGCCGAAATGACCAGCGTCAACCCGACCTTCATCCTGCCCCGGGCACTCGCCGAACGGGGTATGCAGATTGGCGATGGCTTTGCTGAACGCATGCTGGTCAACGTCGGCCAGGCCTGCCTCAAGCCGGCGATTCTGATTGCCATCGAAGGTGCAGGGTTTGCAGCATTGCGCCACGCCATGAGCAAACGCGTTAGCGAGGCACCGGCACGTACGATGCTGACTCCGGGTATCCATGGGGCTTACCTGAAGGGACTCTGCAACATTGAGAAGGCTGGCGCCCACCTCGTCGCCGTTGGTTCGACATCCACTGCCGAAGTCGATGGCCGCTCGGCGCTGTTCGAAGTCGATGGCCAACGCTTTCTCGCCGAACCGGCGCTTTCCCAGGAGGTATTCGGCCCGTCCGCGCTGCTGGTGAAGGTCAGGGACGAGGAAGAACTGTTACGGGTAGCGCGCTCATTCAAGGGGCAACTCAGCACGACCCTGCATCTTGAACAGGACGATCTGCCCCTTGCCCGTCGCGTGTTGCCGACCTTGGAGCGACGTACCGGGCGCATCGTGGTCAACGCCTTCGCCCATCCGCAGGAAGTGTGTTTTGCCACCGTGCATGGCGGGCCGTTCCCGGCCACCTCGGACAGCCGCTTTACCTCAGTGGGCATGACCGCCATCGAGCGCTTCTTGCGCCCGGTGGCCTACCAGGGCTTTCCGGATGCCCTGCTGCCAGAGCCTCTGCGCGAGGGCAACCCCCTGGGGCTGCCGCGCCTTGTGGACGGTCAATAAATGCCATTGCACTAACTGTAGGAGCGAGCTTGCTCGCGATGGTCGTTAACGAAAACGCGTGCTTGCTGGCTAAGCGCGGCGCTCTTGAGTCCATCGCGAGCGAGCTCGC
>NZ_AKJJ01000144.1:0-19247 GCF_000282395.1 Pseudomonas sp. GM55
CTGAAGTGGCTGCCGAGCCGGTCGAGTCGGTGATCCATGAAGCACCACGCTCCGTTCAGGAAGCAGTAGAGCAACACGAGCAAGCCCAGGAAAAAGAGCACGAGCCTAAACCTCTCGTCTGATTCCCTCGGTAACTAAAAAGCCCCGCCTGGTGAACCAGGCGGGGCTTTTTTATGTCTCTGAACATCCCCCAATCCCCCGTGGGAGCGAGCTTGCTCCCACAAGGATTTATACCGGTCTGAAGATTAGTGCTTCAGGCACATCCACATCCCACAACACGCCGGGATCATCCACGGCTATTTCAACCACCCGCCCTTGGGCAAACAGTGGTTTGGCACCACGATCCCCCGATAACGCCATCAACCCCGCCGCGAAGTCCCGTCCGAACCCGACCGGATGCCCGTACTCGCCGTCCTGCACGGGCACGCTGATACTGTCGCCGCCAATGCCTGCCACCACTTGCTCGATACTGGACGGCAGGATGAACGGCATATCCCCCAGCACCATCAGCCAACCCTCGAGTTGCTTGCAGGCAGCGACCCCGGCGGCAATGCTGTCGCCCATACCGCTCGACCCGATCAGCACAACCTCGCAGCCATAGGCCTGAGCCATGCGAATCACTTGCGGGCGGTCAGCGGTCGTCACCAGTACGCGCTTGTCCAGAGCGGCTGGCAGATTGACCAATGTGTGTTCAATGACGGATCGAACCGCGCCGTCACGACCGGTGCAATCGGCCAGCAACTTATCTTTTTCGGCACCCGCCACCTGACGAAACCGGCTGCCCTGCCCCGCAGCCAACACGATGACGCCAATGGACTCGCTCATACCTTCTCCTGCAGGATTTTCTTCTGTTTCAGTTCGACGCCATTTTTGACCGCCACGATTTCCGCCATGAGCGACAAGGCAATTTCCGCTGGATTATGACTGCCGATGTGCAAACCGATCGGACCATGCAAGCGGTCAATCGCCGATTGCGACAAACCCAGTTGAGCTAGGTTTTCCCGGCGCTTCTGACTGTTGACCCGCGAACCCAGCGCCCCGACGTAAAAAGCCCTGGAATCCAGGGCCGTGAGCAGCGCCATGTCGTCCAGACGCGGATCATGGGTCAAGGCCACGATGGCCGTGCGTTCGTCGGTGTGGATATTCAATACCGCCTCATCCGGCATGCCCGAAACGAATCGTCCGTGCTGCGCCTCCCAGCCGTAGACGAACTCGGTACGCGGATCGCAAATCAACACCTCGAAATCCAGCAGGCGGGCCATTTCAGCGACATAGCGCGACAACTGCCCCGCGCCGATCAGCAGCAAGCGCCAGCGTGGACCGTAGATCGCACGCAAGGTCTGGCCGTCGAACGTCAACACGTCAGTTTTACTGGCCGGCTGCAAAAGCACTTCGCCGGTAGCGAGGTTCAGTTCACGCGCAACGATTTCATGGGCCTCGCAACGAGCGAGCAATTGCTCGACCCAATCCCCATCTTCGATACGCTCCTCGGTCAAGCGCAAAGTGCCACCACAGGGCAAGCCGAAACGCGCCGCTTCCTCACGGGTCACGCCGTACGTGATCAATTGCACCGGCGGCCCGTCTAGCGCAAGGCGCCCGTCGTGCAGCCGGGCGATCAAGTCATCTTCGACGCACCCGCCCGAGACCGAACCAATCACCATGCCGTCTTCACGCAAGGCCAGCATGGCGCCGGGTGCCCGGGGCGCAGTGCCCCAGGTTTCGACCACGCTGTACAACACCACCCGCTGACCGGCGCGATGCCATTGCGACACGCTGCGCAGGACGTTCAGATCGGCGCTGTCCATCAGGCTCCGGCCTGCTGCCAGCCCGACAACTGATAACGAACCGGCAGGTTGCGAATGCGTTTGCCGGTGGCAGCAAAGATCGCATTGCACAGTGCCGGCGCAATCGGTGGCACGCCCGGTTCACCGACGCCGCCCAACGGGACATTGCCTGGCGGGTTCACCAGATGCACGGCCACTTCTTTCGGTGCCAGGGACATGCGTGCCACTTCGTACATGTGGAAGTTATCCTGCTGGACCTTGCCGTCCTTGAAGCTGATTTCCCCCAGCACCGCATTACCCAGGCCCATGACGCAGGCGCCTTCGAACTGCGCGCGAATCCGCTCGGGATTGATCTGCGGTCCGCAATCGACGGCGATGTCAGCCTTGTGCACCACCAGCGTACCGTCGTCTTTCACCTCCACCTCGATGACCGCCGCCACATACGTCACGAAGCTGTAATGCACCGCCAGGCCCAGGCCACGCCCCTTGGGCAACTCGCGCCCCCAACCCGCAGCTTTGGCGGCGGTCTCCAGTACCGTGCGCAGTCGCGCGGTATCAATCGGATAACGCTCCGGGGACTCACCGTAGTTCCACTCGTCACTCAAGGTGTGCGGATCGATCTGACGGTCCGGCCCGAGCAGCCTGATCTGGTATTTCAACGGGTCTTCCCCGGCCTTGTGCGCCAGCTCATCGATGAAGCTCTGGATCGCGAAGCCATGGGGAATGTTCGACACCGAGCGATACCAGCCGACCCGGGTATGCACCGTTGCCTCGGGGTTTTCCAGGCGAATGTTGGGGATCGCATACGCCATGTTGGTGAATCCCATGCCCAGCTCGAACGCTGCCTCATGCTTGATGCCCGGCGCAAACAACGCAGTGATGCTCGGCGCCACTGTACGGTGCAACCAGCCGGACGGCAGGCCATCCTTGTTCAGGCCGGCCTTGAGGTATTCGACCGATACCGTGTGGAAGTAGGAACAATGGATGTCGTCTTCGCGGGTCCATTGCACCCGCACCGCTGTGCCGGGGAATTCCTTGGCGAGGATGGCGGCTTCGATGATGAAGTCGGGCTTGGACTTGCGCCCGAATCCGCCACCGAGCAGGGTCACGTTGAACATGACATTGTCGAACGGCAGGCCCAGGCGTTCGGCGATCCGTTCCCGGGTGACCTGCGGTGCCTGGCTTGGCCCCCAGGCTTCGCACGCACCGTCCTTGAACCGGGCGATGGCGACCATCGGCTCCATCGGCGACTGTGACAAATGCGGCAAGTAGTAGGACGCTTCCAGCGTGCTATCGGTGCTGCTCATGGCCTTATCGATGTTGCCGGTATTGCGCACCACCTTGCCGGGCTTGAGCGCGGCGGTTTCAAGTTCCTTGCGATAGGCGATCGAGTCGTAGCTGGCGTTGGGGCCATCGTCCCACTCGATTTTCAGTGCCTCGCGGCCCTTGATCGCCGCCCAAGTATTGCTCGCCACCACGGCGATGCCGCCGAGCGGTTGAAACTCCGAAGGCAAAGGCCGGCTTTCGATCTGCAACACTTTGACCACGCCCGGGACTTTCATCGCCGCGCTGCCATCGAAGCTTTTGACTTTGCCGCCATACACCACGGGCCGCGCAATGGTCGCGTACAGCATGCCGTCGAGATGCACATCGGCGCCGTACACCGCACGGCCGTTGACAATGTCTTCACCATCGATGGCCTTGGTGCCTTCCTTGCCAATGTAGCGAAATTCCGAAGGCTGCTTGAGTTTCAGGCTGTCCCGCGCTGGAACGGGCAACGCAGCTGCAGCGGCGGCGAGCGCGCCATAACCCAATTCACGACCGGAAGGTTCGTGGATGACTTTATGCAGTTGCGCGTGACACTCGCCCGCCGGCACTTTCCACTGGGCGGCGGCGGCCTGTTCGAGCATGGTCCGCGCGGCGGCACCGCAGCGGCGCATCGGTTCGTACCAGTGGCGCATGCTGCGCGAGCCGTCGGTGTCCTGGTTGCCGAAGCGCACTTCATCACCGGGGGCCTGCCGCACCTTGACCATCGCCCAGTCGGCTTCCAGTTCATCGGCCACCACCATGGTCAAACTGGTGCGCACGCCCTGCCCCATCTCCGAGCGGTTGCAGATCACGGTCACCGTGCCATCCGCAGCAATGCTCACATAGACTTTCGGATCGTCGACCCAGCCGTGGGGCATGCCGTCGGCGCCGAACTTCTTGTCCTTTTCTTCGGCAAAAGCGTCTTGCCAGCCCCAGCTCGCCGCCAATACCAGCGCACTGGTGGCGCCCACGCCTTTCAGAAAGCCACGGCGACTGAGCTGGCTCAGATTGCTCAGGGCAAAATCATTCGGTAACCGGCTCATGCCTTGGCCTCCTTCAGGTGAGTGGAGGCCTGGCGGATCGCCGTCTTGATGCGGTTATAGGTGCCGCAGCGGCAGATGTTGCCGACCATGGCCTCTTCGATCTGCTCTTCGCTCGGGTCCGGATTGGTCTTGAGCAGCGCGGTGGCGGACATGATTTGCCCGCCCTGGCAGAAACCGCATTGGGCGACCGCCGTGTCGAGCCAGGCCTGCTGCACGACTTTGCCGACCGGGTCGGCGTACAGGTTGTCGATGGTGCTGACATTCTGTCCCACGACTGATCCGATGGGCGTGATGCAACTGCGCGCCGGAGCCCCTTCGATATGAATGGTGCAGGCCCCGCACAGGCCCATGCCGCAGCCGAATTTGGTGCCGTTGTAGCCAGCCACGTCGCGGATGGCCCAGAGCAGTGGCATGTCCTCGGTGACGTCGAGTTGATGGTCTTGACCGTTGAGCTTCAGGGTAATCATGGGCACGCCCGCATAGTATTGGGTTATGGGGTCGAGCAATCTGCCGCCCGAACATCGGCGGTTGGCATTACGCAGATCGGCTCAGGCTAATTGGCTCTCTTGTGCAGACGCAAACGGTCTGCACCGGGCCTTTGATGGAGCAAGTGCGTGCATCGTTAGCTAACTAAGTTAACCGGGCATTAACAAAAAAAAAGCCCTGCTGAGACAGGGCTTTTTAGCTGCGAGCTTTAAGCTGCAAGCTTCAAGTAGAAGCAAAACAGCAAAAGCCTGGATTTGAGAATTGTAGCTTGCCACTTGAAGCTTGTAGCTGGCGGCTGCTTCATCAATACCGGTTCGGCTCCATTTCCAGATCAACATGGAAACGTTCTGAAATGTCTTTCTGGATACGCTGCGCCAGGTCGAGCAACTGCAGACCGGTCGCCCTGCCGTAGTTGACCAACACCAGCGCCTGCAATTTATGCACACCCGCATCGGCTTCGCGGAAACCTTTCCACCCTGCCCGCTCGATCAACCAACCGGCGGCCAGTTTCATCTGCCCGTCGGGTTGCGCATAGGCCACCAGGTCCGGGTATTCACCCTTGAGCCGTGCAGCCAGCGCCGCCGATACCAAAGGGTTCTTGAAAAAGCTGCCGGCATTACCGAGCACAGCCGGGTCCGGCAGTTTTTCGTTGCGGATGCTGCAAATGGCCTGGCTGACATCACTGGCAGTCGGATGCTCGATGCCTTGTTCGGTCAGGCGCTGACGCACCGGGCCGTACTCCAGATGCAAATGCGCGGCGCGGTCGAGGACGAAACGCACACGCAGGATCACCCAACGCCCCGGTTCCTGCTTGAACAGGCTGTCGCGGTAAGCAAAGTTGCATTGCGCCAGGCTGAAGTTGTGCAGTTCGCCGGTCTGGCGATCGAGGGCGGTCAGGCCAGCGAACACGTCCTTGATCTCGACCCCATAGGCGCCGATGTTCTGCATCGGTGCCGCGCCCACGGTACCGGGAATCAGGCTGAGGTTTTCCAGGCCGGACAACCCCAGGGCCAGTGTGTGTTGCACAAATGGATGCCAGGGCTCGCCCGCCTCGGCCTCGATCACCACTTTGCCGGCGTCGTCGCTCAACACGCGAATCCCGCGAGTGGCCATGCGCAGCACCAGTGAATCGATATCCGCCGTCAGCAGCAGGTTGCTGCCACCGCCGATCACCAGCACCGGGACCTTGTATTCCAGCCCATAGGCCAGGGCTTCACGCACATCGGCGTCGCTATGGGCCTCGGCAAACAGCCGAGCCTGGACATCCACGCCAAAGCTGTTGAACGGCTTGAGCGAAACCTGCGATTGAACCTGCAAACTCATAACCGTCCCTTCAATTCGATGACCAGCAGATCGCTGGCGCGCTCGATCAGGTCCAGCACCTGCTCGAAGCCTTGTTCGCCGTCGTAGTACGGGTCCGGCACTTCATCGATTGGCGACTGGTAACGACGCAGGAACAGGTCGAGTTCGGCCTTGCCCTGGGCCGGCTGCAAGGCCTTGAGATGGCGCAGGTTGCTGTTGTCCATCGCCAGGATCAGATCGTAGTTGGCAAAATCGGCACGGGTGACTTGCTGGGCGCGCTGGGCGGACAAGTCATAACCGCGCAACTTCGCCGCGGCCTGACTGCGCTTGTCCGGTGCCTTACCGACATGCCAGTCACCGGTGCCGGCGGAAGCGACTTCGACCTGGTCAGCCAGCCCCGCCTCACGCAACTTATGCCGCAGCACGCCTTCGGCCGTGGGTGAACGGCAGATGTTGCCCAGGCAGACAAACAGAACCCGCATCACGCCTCCAGCAGGCGACGAACGCGCTCAAGGTCTTCAACAGTGTCGACGCCGGCTGGCGGCGCGATCAGTGCGTCGGCTACGTGGATCCGCACGCCGTGCCACAGGGCACGCAACTGTTCCAGGCACTCGGTGTTTTCCAGCCAGCATGGGCCCCAGCTGACGAAATCCTGCAGGAAACCGGCACGATAGGCATAGATGCCGATATGGCGGCGATACGGCACACCTTCCGGCAACTGCTCTCGGCTCACGGCGAACGCATCCCGCGCCCAGGGCAAGGTGGAACGACTGAACGTCAGCGCCAGGCCGTTGAGATCGCTGACGACCTTGACAACGTTGGGATTGAACAGGGTGTCCACGTCTTCGATCGGCTCGGCCAGGGTGGCCATGCGCGCTTCGGTGTGGGCAGCCAGGTTGGCGGCGACCTGATCGATCACACTCGGCGGAATCAGTGGCTCGTCGCCCTGGACGTTGACCACGATGGCGTCAGCCGCCAGGCCCAGCTTCATCGCGACTTCGGCCAGGCGATCGGTGCCGGAGTTGTGATCTTCACGGGTCAACACCACTTCGGCACCAAAGCCATTGCAGACCTCGGCGATGCGCGCGTCATCGGTGGCCACCACCACCCGCTCGGCGCTGCTTTTGCTCGCCTGTTCCCAGACGTGCTGGATCATCGGCTTGCCAGCGATCAGCAGCAGCGGCTTGCCCGGCAGGCGGGTGGAGGCATAACGCGATGGAATGACGACGGTAAAGGCTGTAGTCATTTATCCAGGCGCTCGTCGGTGGTCAGGGTGCGCGCTTCCGATTCGAGCATCACCGGGATGCCGTCGCGAATCGGGTAGGCCAGGCCTGCGCCCTTGCTGATCAGCTCGGTTTTGTCGGCGCTGAGCTTGAGCGGGCCTTTGCAGACCGGGCAAGCGAGGATGTCGAGCAATTTGGTGTCCATGAGCATTCCCTGGGAAAAACGGAGTTAAGGCAACAAACGAGCCGGTAACAGGCGCATCAGCTGTGTGTCGAACCAGGCCACGAAGGCCGGCGATGGCACAGCATCGACCGCCAGGTACCACCAATCGATGGCGGCAAAGGCACGGCATTTCACCGCGTCTTTTTCCGTCATCACCAACGGTAACGACGGCGTGAAATTCAAAGCCTCCACGCTGTACTCGGCGTGGTCGGCAAACGCATGTGGAACCGGCTTCCAGTGTAGCGTTTCGAGGGTCTTGAAGAAACGTTGCGGATTGCCGATACCGGCCACCGCGTGCAGGGCCTGGCCGCAGGGAAAATGGTCGAGGGGACGCCGTTCGCCGCTGCGCAGATTGACCAGCGCGGTGGGCTGCAATTGGAAGGCAAACCCGTCAGCGCGGTCAGCCGCGGCACCGTTGTAGAGGACCGCGTCGACGCTTTGCAGGCGCTCGACCGGCTCACGCAATGGTCCGGCAGGCAGGCAACGGCGGTTACCCAGGCCGCGGGCGGCGTCGATCAGCACCAGCTCCAGGTCACGGGCCAGGCGGTAATGCTGCATGCCGTCGTCGGACAGGATCAGGTCCAGCGGCTCACTGGCCAGCAACGCTTTGACAGCGTTGCTGCGATTGGGGTCGATCATCAGCGGTACGCCCGTGCGCTGGACGATCAGCAACGGCTCGTCACCGGCGACGTCGGCGCCCTGCTCGGCCTCGACCCGCCATGGCAACTGCGGCGGTTTGGCGCCGTAGCCACGGCTGACCACGCCAACCCGCAGGCCGCTGCGCTGGCAGTGCTCGATCATCCACAGGATCAGCGGCGTCTTGCCGGTGCCACCCACGGTGATGTTGCCGACCACGATCAACGGCACCGGCGGCTGGTAGATCTCGCCCTCACCCGCCAGAAAGCGCTTGCGCTTGTTCATGACCACGCGCCGGTACAGCCATTCCAGCGGCTGCAACAGTTTCAGGGCCGGATGACCTGCGTACCACGCAGCCAGCAATCGTTCAGACATGGCCATCAGGGCGCCGGGGGCGCCGCCTCGATGGTGGTCATGCGCAAATGACTGAAACCGAGTTTGCCGGCCGCATCCATGGCAGTCACCACGGACTGATGCTGCGTCTTGCCATCAGCACTGATCGACAGTGGCCGGTTGGTGTCGCCATTGGCTTCCTTTTGCAGCGCGTCCATCAGGGAAGCCAGATCGCTTTTCGGCAGGATCTGGTTGTTCACCGAGAACACGCCGTCGGCGCTGATGGCGATGTCCAGCGGCTTGTTCTGATCTTCGGCCGGCGTACCGCTGACCGCTTCCGGCAGATCGACACGCAGCTGGGTCTCACGGGTAAAGGTGGTGGTCACGACGAAAAACAGCAGCAGCACAAACACCACGTCGATCAGCGACACGAGGTTGATGTCCACGTTCTCCCGTTGCTTGCGGCGGAATTTCACGCTTTGCCCTCAGCCAGATCAACGTCACGGTCGCCCTGCACCACTTCTACCAGCTTGATGGCTTCCTGCTCCATGCCCACGACGAGCTCATCAATGCGTCGTTGCAGAAACCGGTGGAAGAACACCGACGGGATACCCACGATCAGGCCCGAGGCCGTGGTTATCAAGGCTTTGGAAATACCGCCAGCCAGCACTGCAGCGTTGGTCATCATGCCCGTGCCCATGAACGAGCTGAAGATATCGATCATGCCCAACACGGTACCCAGCAGACCCAGCAATGGCGCCATGGCGGCGATGGTGCCCAGCGCGTTGATGTAGCGTTCCAGCTCGTGGATCACCCGGGCAGCGGCCTCTTCGATGCACTCTTTCATGATCTCGCGACCATGTCTGGAGTTGGCCAGGCCAGCCGCCAGGATCTCGCCCAACGGGGAGTTGGCGCGCAGTTCCTTGAGTTTTTCCTTATTGAGCTGTTTGTCCTTGATCCAGACCCAGACCTGCCCGAGCAAGTGCTCCGGGGTCACGCGGCTGGCACGCAGCGTCCAGAGACGCTCGGCGACGATCGCCATCGCCACGATGGAACTCAGAATGATCGGCAGCATCATCCAACCGCCGGATTTGACCAATTCCCACACAGTGACAGCCCCCTCGAAAAAGTGCGCCACTCTAACATAGGGGGTGGAAGCACCGAAGACCGTGATGTCGCATCCGGTCGGCCCTTCATAACGCTCGTTTATTGGTTCAAGGGCGGCGGATCGCGCCAGAAACGCCGCTCCTGACGCATTGACCACGGTGGCTCGAAGCGTCCCAGTTGCAGACGAATGGCACCGTGTTCGGCGCTGTCGTAGATCGCCATTCCACGTTTTTGATAACGCGCGATCACCGTGGGATGCGGATGGCCAAACGAATTGCCCTGCCCGCGGGAAATCAGCGCACCTTTAGGTTGCAGGACCTCCAGCAGGGCCCCGGACGACGAACTGCGACTGCCGTGGTGCGGCGCCTGCAGCCAATCGGTGGGCAGGGCCAACGGGCTGTCCAGCAGGGCCCTCTCGGCGGCGGCATCGATGTCGCCACTCAACAGCAACCGTTCGCCATTGGCCTCGATCAGCAGGACACAGGAGTTCTGATTGCTGTCGCCGGCCAATGGCCAGTGCCAAAGCTGGAAATCGACTCCATCCCAGGTCCATTGCCGACCGCTCTCACAACGCTCGGCCTGCAACTCCACGGGCAAGTCTGACGGTTCACCACTGACCACCTGTTTCACCGGCAAGCCCTTGGCGATCGCCCGGGCACCGCCGGCATGATCGGCATGGGCGTGGCTGATCAGCATCAGGTCGATGCCCTTCACTCCCAGTTTACGCAACGCCGGCAGCACCACCCGCTCCCCTTGGTCGAGTTCACCGAAACGCGGTCCGGCGTCATACAGCAATGTGTGATGCCGAGTGCGCACCAGGATCGCCAGGCCCTGTCCGACATCCAGTTGCCAGACTTCGGCCCTGCCTTCCTGCAACATCGGCCTGGGCGAAAAAACCAGGATCAACAACATGGGCCACCCTAACGGACGCATTGGTACGCCTCGCGGCAGCAATAACATAAAGGCGCCGATGGCAGCGATTGCCCAGGCCCAAAGCGGGACGGCCATGGGCACCCACGCGGGAACCTGACCGGAGACGAGCCCCAATCCCTTGAACCACCCGTCGATCAAGCCGCCTGCCAGCCACAGCAACTTCTCACCCACGTAAGGCACCGGCAGCAACAGCGTCCCGAGCAACGCCGGTGGCAGTACCACCAGACTGATCCAGGGCACGGCGAACAAATTGGCCAGCGGCCCGCTGAGACTGATGGGCAACCCCAGTGCCAGTAACAACGGACACAGCCCGATTGCAATCAGCCACTGGGCGCGGGTCCAGGTTTGCCACCATCGCCAGGCCCCCAACCGGCCGGCGAAGGTAAATATCAAGATTGCCACAGCCGCGAAAGACAGCCAGAAACCAGGTTGAAGACTCGCCAGCGGCTCCAGCAGCAAAATGCCGTTGAGTGCCAATAACAGGGGCCACCATGCACCGAGATGGCGGAACCGCAGACGCCACAACAACACCAGACCAAGCATCAGGCAGGCTCGTCGCACCGGCACCTCGAAACCGGCCAGCATCCCGTAACCGAGCGCAGCGGCGAATGCCAGGCCACACGCCCAAGGCAACCATGGCAGACGGTTCGGCCATAACCCAAAGCGGGCCAGGCCGGCGATCAGCAGATACACAGCGCCCGCCAGCAGTCCGATGTGCTGCCCGGAAATCACCAGCAGATGCACCGTGCCGGTGTCCTGCAATACCTGCCAGTCTTCGCGACTCAGCCCGGCGCCATCCCCGAGTACCAGCGCTGTCAACGCGCCGCTTCGCCCCTGGGCATCCACCGCCAGCAAACGCTGACGGATTCCATCGCGCCAGGCCCATTGGGCTGGCGCGAGGCGTTCGCCCGCCTTGACCGTTCCGGTCGCCCCGATGCGTTGTGCCAGTAACCAGGCCTGGTAGTCAAAGGCCTGCGGATTGAGGAGCCCGACCGGGCGCTTCAGCTTGACTGCCAGACGCCAGCGCTCACCGCTTTTCACCGGTGGCCCGCCATACCAGGCCAGACGCATTTGCCGCGGCAGCCGGGTACGTCGGGACTGGATGTCGGTCAATTCGAAACGCACGACACCTTCGTCATGCCGGGGCAACCCTGTGACCCGCCCTTCGACCCAACGGGTTTCTCCATCCAGCGCCGGTGGCAACCGGTCATCCAGCGCCCACTGCGCATTCGCACAGGCCCAACTCAACCCGAACAGGTAAAACGCCAGCGGATACGTCCTGAACGGCAATAACATCAAACCCGCCACCGGCATCGCCAGCCACAACCAGACCGGCGGCAATGCCGGTAAAAAGCGCAAGGTCAGCAGACCCAACGCCAGCGCCATCATCCCTGTGCGCATAAGCCCGTCCTTGAGAGTCCCCTCCAAGGCTTAGCCCGTCCGTCGCGCAGGCGTCGTTATCAATTGTCACAAAGTCTGAATGGGCAGTTCATAGAATCCAGACATACTTGCCACCCTGACCGACCGAGAAGCCTTATGCCCCGGCGCTTATTCAAACGTTACATGCCAGACCCGATGAGCATCAGGGAACACAAGTCCTTACGCTTTCTCGGCACGCTGTTGCATGACCCGAACCTGTGGCACCTCAACCGCCACTCCGTTGCCCGCGCCATGGCGGTGGGTCTGTTCGCGGCGTTCCTGCCGATCCCGCTGCAGATGCTGCTGGCGGCAATTCTCGCCATCATCGTACGCGGCAACATGCCGATTGCCGTGAGCCTGGTCTGGCTGACCAACCCGATCACCATGCCCGCCGTATTCTTCTGCACCTACCAGGCCGGTGCCTGGCTGATGGACGTGCCCGCCCGGCAGTTGCCGGACTCACTGACCTGGGAGTGGATCAGGGGTGAAATCTCGACCTTGTGGCAACCGTTTCTGTTGGGCTCGGTAGTGACGGGGCTGGCACTCGGTGCACTGGCCTACTTTCTGGTGATGATGTATTGGCGCTGGTGGGTGGCCAGGCAATGGAAGCGGCGCAAGAAAAGCCGGATGTGAGAATGCAAGACGGCCTCCACTTGGGAGGCCGTTTTTTTTGTGGTGTCTGGGCTGACGCCATCGCGGTGTAGGAGCTGGCTTGCCAGCGAAGGCGCGTGTTCAGCCAACAAATTTGTCGACTGACCTACCGCTTTCGCTGGCAAGCCAGCTCCTACAGATTATCTATCAGGTACGCATCCCGCGCCCGCTGACCAGCAACCGTGCACAACCGAAATACAGCACCACGGTCGCGACCAGCATGAAGGCGATGGCCACACTGATCCGGATATCCGATACGCCGAGGATGCCGTAACGGAATGCGTTGACCATGTGCAGCACCGGGTTGGCCAGGGACACGGTCTGCCAGAACGACGGCAGCAAGGTGATCGAATAGAAGACCCCGCCCAGGTAGGTCAGTGGCGTCAGCACGAAAGTCGGAATGATCGAAATGTCATCGAAGTTGCGCGCAAACACGGCGTTGATGAAGCCCAGCAGCGAGAAGATCGTCGCGGTCAGCACCACCACCAGAATGGTCACGCCCAGGTGATGCACCTGCAAATGGGTGAAGAACAGCGACAGCAGGGTCACGATGATCCCCACCATCAAGCCACGCAGCACGCCGCCCAGGGTGTAGCCGATCAGAATGGTGTGCGGCGACAACGGCGAGACCATCAATTCCTCAATGGACCGCTGGAACTTGCTGCCGAAGAAACTCGACACCACGTTGCCGTAGGAGTTGGTGATCACCGACATCATGATCAGCCCCGGCACGATGTACTCCATGTAAGTGAAGCCACCCATGTCGCCGATTTGCCGACCGATCAGATTACCGAAGATCACGAAGTACAGGACCATGGTGATGGCCGGCGGCAGCAAGGTCTGCGGCCAGATCCGGGTGAAACGCCGGACTTCACGGTAAACGATGGTGTTGAGGGCAACGAGGTTGGGGCGCAGCTCGGAACTCATACCGCCACCTTCGACAGATTTTTCTCCACCAGGGACACGAACAACTCCTCAAGGCGATTGGTTTTGTTGCGCAGGCTAAGCACTTCGATGTTCTGCTGTGCCAACTGGGTGAACAGCGCGGTGATGCCCATGGACTTGTCCACCTGGACTTCCAGGGTGTGGCTGTCAATCAGCCGGGACGGGTAGCCGAGCAGTTGAGGCGCGGCTGGCAGGACGCCCTTGAGGTCCAGCAGGAAGGTTTCGACATGCAGTTGGCTGAGCAACTGACGCATGCTGGTGTTCTCGACGATGGTGCCGTGGTCGATGATGCCGATGTTGCGGCACAACTGCTCAGCCTCTTCCAGGTAATGGGTGGTGAGGATGATGGTGATGCCTTTCTGGTTCAGCTCGGTAAGGAAGCTCCACATCGAGCGACGCAGCTCGATATCCACCCCGGCAGTCGGCTCGTCGAGGATCAGCAGGCGCGGTTCATGGACCAGCGCGCGGGCGATCATCAGGCGACGCTTCATGCCACCGGACAGCGAGCGCGAAGGCACATCCTTCTTGTCCCACAGGCCGAGCTGGGTCAGGTACTGTTCGGCGCGTTCCTTGGCGATTTTCGCGGGAATGCCGTAGTACCCGGCCTGGGTCACGACAATATCGAAGGTCTTTTCGAACTGGTTGAAGTTGAATTCCTGAGGCACCACGCCGATGGAGCGTTTGAGCTGCGCAGGATTCCTGTCGAGGTCGTGACCAAAGATATTCACTGTGCCGCTGGTCTTGTTCACCAGGGTCGAGAGAATGCCGATGGTCGTGGATTTGCCGGCGCCGTTAGGGCCGAGCAAGGCGAAAAAGTCACCTTCAGCGACATCCAGATCGATACCATTCAGGGCCTGGAAACCGTTGCCGTAGGTTTTGGTTAGCTGCCGGATGGACAGAGCGGAACTCATATCGGATTTACGCACCAAGAAGGGAAGAAAGGGTCAGGTAAGGGCGGGCGGCGCGCATTGCAACCACGTCGCATCTGCGCAATGGTGCTTGTCGCCGCCACACAAGTACAGTCAAGTGTGTCGATAGTGAGTATTAAGTCAACGCGGTCATGACGGCTTTGCGATACGCCGGACGCTGTTGCAATCGTGCATACCAGGCCTCCAGATGCGGCTGTGGCGCACGCTCGATCGGCATCTCGAACCAGGCATAAATGAAACTGCCCAAGGGAATATCGCCCATGCCGATCTCGTCTCCGGACAGGTAGGGCTTGTTCGCCAACGCCTGATCGGCCATCGCCAGCAGCGTGTCGCATTCCTTGATCGCGGCCTTGATCGCGGGCCAGTCCTGCTGGTCTGCCGGGGTCCGCAGCACGCCCCAGAACACGGTACGGAACGGGCCGGCAAAGCTCGAGGTGGTCCAGTCCATCCATTTGTCAGCGCTGGCACGGGCTTGCAAATCCGCCGGATACCAGGCCGTGCCGTCAGCATGACGGGCCATCAGGTAACGCACGATGGCGTTGGATTCCCACAACACAAAACCATCGTCTTGCATCACCGGAACCCGGCCGTTGGGGTTCATCGCGCGGTACTCGGGCGTATCGACGACACCAAAGGCGCCACCGGCATCGATAGCCTCGTAGGCCAGTCCCAGTTCTTCGGCGGCCCACAATGGTTTTCTGACATTCGATGAGTTTTTCCGACCCCAGATCTTCAGCATGACCGCCTCTTTTTCGGTAAGTGGGCAGGCAGCATACGCCGGATCAGGCGCGACTCAAATCGCTCTGCATATCCCCCAGCAGCGGTTGCTGTTGCTGTTGCTCACCGAACAGGTGCGGATAGCATTTTTCCAGGTGTTCGAAAAAGAACGCCTCGGGTACGTCGGCGAACTGGCCGTGGTCGACGAGGTACTCCATCAGCTTCGCGCCATCGCGGTTGAAGGGGTGAAAAACACTGTCGTTGATCCCGTCGAATTCCAGTGGCGCCACATTGAACAGGTCGCAGAGTTTGCGGTTGAACGCTGGCGTCGCCTTGATCCAGCGATCCTGCAAATAAAACTCGGTGTAGCCGTGCATGGCGAACATGTCGCTCTTGAGCAATTCAAGCAGCCGTGGCGTCGACAAATGATTGCGCACATCCGCCAGGCCGATCCGTGCGGGAATCCCGCAATGCCGCGCCGCACCGGCCAGCAACGTGGCCTTGGGAACGCAGTAACTCTCCCCGGTCGCCAATGCATGGCTGCCGCGCAGGGTCTGCGGATCGCGACTGAATGTGTACGGGTTGTAGCGGACCGCCTCGCGCACGGCGTAATAGAGACTGATTGCCTGCTCAATCGGATCGCGACTGGCGCCACGGTGTTTTTCGGCGAACTCCACCACGGCCGGATGGTCACTATCGATGAAGCGGCCGGGACTCAGATACTCGTGCATGAGAATAATCTCCTGGGGAAGCCCCGAGTCTAGCGAGAGCTTCAGCACAGAGATAACGACGTTTCGGCCAAATATGGGCGCTTTGCCGCTCACTCAATAAATGCTTTTCCCACGTGTGCGGCTGCCCGCCTACTACACGAATATCATCCGGGGCTTCCCACGATTCCAATCACGTCGCTCTGAGCAGCCTGTTTTGCGGATGCCGTCTAAGCTCTGAGGGCTGGTTCGCCCTGGTTTCACGGAGGAATGAATATGCTGCTGTTGTGGATACTGGTTTTGCTGGTCGGAATGGCTTGTTTGGCCCACCGCCGCATCGCCCCACTGCCCACCTTGGGCATTGTGGCCGTCTATGTCGTGGCAATGGGCGCTTTCAGTCGCGCGCCAGGCTGGTTACTGTTGGTCTTCTGGGTCTTGATCGCCGCCGTCGCCGCGCCCTTGCTGCTGCCCGACCTGCGCCGCAGATTTTTCAGCGCACCGATGTTCAACTGGTTCCAGAAAACCCTGCCGCCCATGTCGCAAACCGAACGCGATGCCATCGACGCCGGCACGGTCTGGTGGGACGGCGAACTGTTCAGTGGCCGTCCGGACTGGAGCAAACTGCTGTCCTATCCCAAAGCGCAATTGAACGAAGAGGAACAGGCTTTCATCGACGGGCCGACCGAAACACTCTGCGCCATGGTCAATGATTGGCAGCTCGGTCAAACCATGGACCTGCCACCCGAAGCCTGGACATTCATCAAGGACAACGGCTTTTTCGCCCTGATCATCCCCAAGGAGTTTGGCGGCAAGGGCTTTTCCGCCTATGCCCACTCGCAAGTGGCGATGAAACTGGCGAGCCACAGCGGCGACCTCGCCTCCACCGTGATGGTCCCCAACTCCCTCGGCCCGGCCGAGCTGTTGCTGCATTACGGCACCGACGAACAACGCAATCATTACCTGCCACGCCTGGCACGTGGCGACGACATCCCGTGTTTTGCCCTGACCGGTCCGCTGGCCGGCTCCGACGCCGGTGGTATGCCGGACTCCGGAGTGATCTGCAAAGGGCAATGGGAGGGCCAGGAAGTCCTCGGCCTGCGCCTGAACTGGGAAAAGCGCTACATCACCCTCGGTCCGGTGGCCACCCTCCTCGGCCTGGCCTTCAAGGCCTACGACCCGGATCACTTGCTGGGCGAACAGGAAGACCTGGGGATCAGCCTGGCATTGATACCGACTGACACCGCCGGTGTCGAGATCGGCCGCCGGCATCTGCCGCTGGGCGCCGCATTCATGAATGGCCCGAACTCAGGCAAGGATGTGTTTGTTCCGCTGGAATTCCTCATCGGCGGCGAGGAAATGCTCGGTAAAGGCTGGATGATGCTGATGAACTGCCTGTCGGTCGGGCGTTCGATTTCCCTGCCGGCGGTGGGCACCGGCATGGCCAAGTTCACCAGCCTGGTGACGGGCCAATACGCTCAGGTTCGCGAGCAGTTCAATGTCCCGATTGCCGCTTTCGAAGGCATTCAGGAAGCCATGGCCCGCATCGGCGGCAACGCCTGGATGATGGACGCCGCGCGGATGCTCACCGCCAACGCGGTGGACCTCGGCGAGAAACCGTCGGTGCTGTCGGCGATTCTCAAGTACCACCTGACCGAACGCGGCCGCGAGTGCATCAGCCACGCCATGGATGTGCACGGCGGCAAGGCGATCATCATGGGGCCGAACAATTATCTCGGACGCATGTGGCAGGGCGCGCCGATCTGCATCACCGTGGAAGGCGCGAACATTCTCTCGCGTAACCTGATGATCTTCGGCCAGGGCGCGATTCGCTGCCATCCCTTCGTACTCCAGGAAATGGCCCTTGCCGGCCGTGAAGACAAGGATCAGGCGCTCAAGGAATTCGATGGCCTGCTGCTCAAGCACATCGGCTTTGCCGTGAGCAACGCCGCCAGTACGCTGGTGTTCAATCTTGGTTTCGGGCACCTGGAACACACCCCGGGCGACAAACTGAGCCAGGGTTACTTCCGCGCCCTCAATCGTCAGGCCGCCGCTTTCGCCATGCTCGCCGACCTCAGCATGATGCTGCTCGGTGGTGAGCTGAAACGCCGGGAACGTCTGTCCGCACGGCTGGGTGACGTGCTGAGCAACCTTTACCTGGCCAGCGCCGCCCTCAAGCGCTACCACGATCTCGACTCACCGCAATACATGACGCCGCTACTGGCTTGGGCCATGGAGGAAAGCCTGGGGCAGGCCGAACGCGCCATGGATGAACTGCTGAACAACTTCCCGAACAAAGTCGTGGGCTGCCTGTTGCGGGTGATCGTGTTCCCGTTCGGTCGCCGGCACAAAGGGCCATCGGACAAACTCGCTGCCGAAGTCGCTGCGTTGATTGGCCGCGCCAAGGGCGATCCGGCCCTGGAGGAGTTGCTTCTGGGTTGCTATCGCCCACAGGCGAGCGACGATCCGGTCGGAGCATTGCAACACGCCTGCAATCTGTTGAGCGCTGCACAGCCGTTGCACAAAAAGCTGCACGTGGCACTCAAGAGTGGCCAGGTCAAACCGGTGGCCGGCGAGTCGGTGATCGAGGCCGCGCTCGAGGCTGGCGTGTTGCAGCCAGTGGAGGCCCAAACCCTGCGTGAAGCCGAGGCGGCGCGGCGCAAGGTGATCGATGTCGATGACTTTGACCAAGAGGCTTTGGCACTGGCCGAGGGAAAAGTCCGCTGATCCCTTCAACCATGTAAAAACGGGCGCGGGCGCTTTATACTCCCGCGCCCGTTTTGCTCTTGAGGACTTATCTCGTGTCCAACATCGTTGCCGATCATCTCGTTTTACTCGACCACCTGCGCAGCATCCTGGTCGCCGTAGGTGAGGCCGAGCAGGTTCCCGAAGAAAGCCATACCTTGTTCCTTGAGCGCTTCGACGAATTGCTGGCGTCACTGCCGATCGATCCGATCGAAAGCCAATACCTGGGCCAGGACATCCTGACTCAAGTCATTTCCCGTTATCCGCAAATCGCCCACCTGATTCCACGGGATCTGCTGTGGTATTTCGCCGGTGACTGCCTGCACTACTTGTCCGATGAAGAAATCGACCTGTATCAGGCACTGGAAGAGCGTCGCTTCGAAGCCGAACAGAACGACGAACCGTTCGACTGGAATCAGGAAAAACAGCTGCTGGCGTTGTCGAACCAGGACAGCAAGCACTGATCCCCGAACGATTCATGCAAAAGGCCCGCATGGTTGAACATGCGGGCCTTTTTTTTGGTTCTTCACGGGATCCCGGGAAACACATATAACGAAATATCTGTAGGGGCTGCCGAAGGTTGCGATCTTTTTGATCTTGATCTTCAGCAATCTCCAGATCGCAAAAGCAGGATCAAAAGATCGTCCGAACGTGGCCCGAGCCTTCGGCAGCTCCTACAGGGGAACGCGTGCACCACCAAACAACGAGGTCGAGCGTTAGCTCGCCTCGTGGTGCTGTTGCGGTGCACGCCCCCTCGAG